>CANGSN010000201.1 GCA_947455805.1 Planctomycetota bacterium | reverse complement strand
GCTCGGCCGCGTCGTCGACGCGCTCGGCCGGCCGATCGACGGCGGTCCGCCGATCCATGGAGCGCTGCGCCCGCTGACCGGCGACGCGCCGTCGCCGCTGTCGCGCGCACCGATCCACCAACCGGTCGAGACCGGCGTCGCCGCGATCGACGGCATGCTGACGCTCGGCAAGGGCCAGCGCGTCGGCATCTTCGCCGGCTCCGGCGTCGGCAAGTCGACGTTGATGGGTGCCATCGCGCGCAGCAAGGCCGGGCAGGTGAACGTCATCGCGCTGATCGGCGAACGCGGCCGCGAAGTCGGCGAGTTCGTCACCGAAGCGCTCGGTCCCGAAGGCCTGCAGAAGAGCGTCGTCGTCGCCTGCACGTCCGACGCGGCGCCGATGCTGCGCCTGAAGGCGCCGCTGACCGCGGTCACCATCGCCGAAGCGTTCCGCGCGCAGGGCGCCGACGTGCTGTTCATGATGGACTCGGTGACGCGCTACGCGATGGCGGTGCGCGAGGTCGGCCTCGCCGCCGGCGAGCCGCCGACGCTGCGCGGCTACCCGCCGTCGCTGTTCGCCTCGCTGCCGCGCCTCGTCGAACGCCTCGGCTCCGACGGCACCGGCACCATCACCGGCCTGTTCACCGTGCTCGTCGACGGCGACGACATGAACGAACCGGTCGCCGACGCGCTGCGCGGCTACCTCGACGGCCACATCGTGCTGAACCGCCGCATCGCCGAGCGCGGCAAGTTCCCCGCGATCGACGTGCTGGCGTCGATCAGCCGTCTGATGCCGAAGGTCAGCACGCCGGAGCACCAGAAGCGGGCGCGCAAGCTGCGCGAACTGCTGGCGCACTACGAGGAGAACCGCGACCTGGTGGCGGTGGGGGCCTACCGCAAGGGCGCCGACCCGCTGCTCGACCAGGCGCTCGCGAAGATCGCGGCGATCGAGGGGCTGCTCTACCACGGCACCGACGGTCGCGCGGCGGCGGACACGCAGAAGGCGCTGCAGCAGATCGCGGGCGCGTGACGCGCCCGGGAGCTGCGGCGTCGGTGCCCGCTCAGCTGCTGTAGTCGGTCCCGAGGTTCATCCCGTACGGCCGCGACACCCCGGCGACCTCCTTGCCGAGCTTGTCGCCTTCGCCGTCGATGAACGTGCGGTTCAGCATCGTCTCGCACACCATCCAGCCGAGGTGCACGAGCGCCGTCTGCACCGCCATCATCGCCGCCTGCACGCGGACGTAGTCGAACTCGTGGCCGGCGAGCGGACCCTGCGGATCGATGGCGATCCGGTAGCGATCGACGTCGCGCTTCTCGAGGTCGCACATCGTCGGGTAGATCTCGGTGCCGCGGCTCGTGATGCGGAGCAGGGTGAAGCCGTGCGCCTGCAGGATCGGCCGGATCTGCGCGGCACGCACGCGGTAGAAGGCCTGCACCAGCTTGATGCTGACGTCGGCGAACGCCTCCAGCTCGCGAACGGCCTGCGCCAGCGTCTTCGGCAGCAGCTGCGAACTGAACCGCGCCGTCGTCGTAGCGCTCGCACGCGTGGCCCGCAGCGCCGCCTCGAAGCTGGTGTTCGCCTGCTCGGGGTGCGCGCGCAGGTAGTCGCCCACGACCCGGGCGCTGTACTGGCCGAAGCTGCGGATCGACTGCAGCGAGCCGGCCTTCGACTTGTCGAACAGGGTGCGCAGGTCGACGCCGGTCTCGCGCTCGAACAGCTCGCGCACCTCGGGCACCAGTCCGGTCGCGGCCTGGATCGCGCCACCCGGCGCGAACTGGGTGCGCAGCCCGCAGTCGTCGACGAACAGGTCGAAGCCGACCATCTTCGAGTTGGCGCGGATCGGGTTCGGCGGCACGTTGCGCTCGACGAACGACGCCCACTGCGGCGCCCCGGCGTGCATCTCGGCGGCGTACGCCTCGTACGAGCGCAGGACGCGTGCGAACAGCGGGCGGACCTCCGCGGCGGCGCGGTCGATGGCCAGCTGCTTGAGGGTCCGCTGCGGCGTCGCCTCCTTGAGGCGGCGCAGCTCGGCGATCTTCGCCGCGACGTGCGCGGCGAACTCGCGCGTGCCCGAGCGCTCCTTGCCCTTCGCGACCTGGTAGGGGCCCTTCTTGACGTCGCCGACGTAGTGGCCGTCGGCGAGCACCTCGAGCACGGCGGTCTTGATCAGCTCGGCGCCGAGGATGTTGGCAGCACCCCCGATGTGCAGCAGCATCTCGGCCGCCGCGTCGATCAGGGCGATCGGGTTCGCCTTGTTCTGGCCGGCGATGTCGTCGGCGGTGCCGCCCATCGTCTCGAACATCGACACGGCCTTCGGGTTGTTCGGGTTCGTGTTGTTGGAGCTCACCAGCCCGACGCCGCCGGTCACCTTCGCGGCGATGTCGGAGCCGATGTCGCCGAACATGTTGGACGTGACCACGACGTCGAACTTCTCGGGGGTCGCGGCGATCGCCGCGAGGCCGTCGTCGACGATCATGAAGTTCGCTTCGATCGCGCGGTCGCCGAGGTGTTCCTTGGTGTAGTCGCGCGCGACCTTCAGGAAGCTCTCCTTGAACAGGCCGCCGGTGATCTTCAGGATGTTCGGTTTCTCGAGCGCGGTCACCTTCTTCCTGCCGTCGCGCACGGCCGCCTCGAACGCCGCCCGGCAGATCAGTTCGCAGCCCTCCGGCGTCTGGTGGCGCAGGGCCTGCGGGTAGTTGCGGGCCAGGCGGTGTTCGATCGACGCGTAGAGGTCCTCGACGTTCTCGCGCACGAACAGGATGTCGGCGCCGGGAATGCCCGGGGCGATCGGATCGAGCGTGACGCAGCGGCGGATGTTGGCGTACTGCTCGAATCCCTTCCGGATGGTGACGTTCCGGCTCGGCTCGTCGCCTTCGTCGAGGGTGCGCAGAGCTCCCTTGAGCACGGCATCGGCGCGGCTCGCCTGCTGCAGCGTCTCGCGCTCGAGCCTGGTCACGATCTCCTTCACCGACTTCAGGGTCGCAGGCTGCAGCTGGCCCAGCAGGCGCTTGTAGAAGTCGTTGATGTTGCCGGCCGCGCGCGCCTGGTCCTTGGCGAGGGTCTCGAGTTCGACGGCCACGGCGCTCGGGGCACGGCTGCCGAACTGCTGCGTGTAGACGGCGGGAGCATGCTGCTGGAGCAGGCGGAACAGATCGTCGGCATCCGGGTAGCCGAGGGTGCCGTCGACGTAGGTGAGCGGCAGGCCGGTGGCCGCGAGCACCGTCTTGGTGGCTTCGATGCACTCGGGACCGATGCCCTGGCCCTTGATGACCAGGATCGTGCAGGGCTTCGCAGAAGGGGCAGTCTGACTCATGGGGTGGATTTGGTGGAGACGGACGCAGGTTGCGACGCGTCACGCATTCCTACGGCAAGGGCTTTCGCCGGGCAACGTCGCCGGCGGTCCGCGACGGCGCGGTCGCCGGATCGTGCACGACGGCCCCCGGTGCTGGACGAACCGGTGACTGCGAGTTCGAGTGTGCGCATGCGGATCCTGACCTTGCGCGGCGTCATCGACCGGCGGCTGCTGGTCAACTTCCGCTGCGATCCGGACGTGCTGGCCCGCCAGCTGCCGGCGCCGTTCCGCCCGCAATTGCACGGCGGCCACGCGCTGGTCGGCATCTGCCTGATCCGCTTGCGCGCGGTGCGGCCGCGCGGCTTGCCGGCATGGCTCGGCATCCGTTCGGAGAACGCGGCCCATCGCGCCGCCGTGCACTGGGACCGCGACGGCCAGCGCCACACGGGCGTGTTCGTGCGCCGGCGCGACACCGGCTCCTGGCTCAATGCACTGGCCGGTGGCCGGCTGTTCCCCGGCGAACACCATCGCGCGCGGTTCCGGGTGGAGGAGCGCGACGCGCAGCTCGCGATCGCCATGCACAGCGACGACGGCACCGCGGATCTCGAGGTCGCCGGCGCGGTCGCGAACGCGTGGCCCGCGGGTTCGGTGTTCGCTTCGTGCGACGAAGCCTCGGCCTTCTTCGCCGCCGGCGCGGTGGGTTGGTCGGTGACCAGCCAGCCCGGCCGCTTCGACGGGCTGGAGCTGCGCTGCGCACGCTGGCAGGTCGAACCGTTGGCCGTGAACCGGTTGACGTCGCGCTGGTTCGACGATCGCGGGAACTTTCCGCCGGGTTCGATCGCGTTCGACAACGCCCTGCTGATGCGCAACATCGACCACAGCTGGCACGGGCAGCCGGATCTGTGCTGCGCGCCGTAGCGAACCCGTTCGCGAGCGACAGGACCCGCGATGAGCGCGTGTAGCGAGTGCTCTCGCGAGGTATCACAACCACGCCCGCGCGCCACGCACTCCTTCGCCCGCCCGAACCTGCCCGATGCCCGCCGCCCTGCACCGCCCCGAGCCCGTCCTGCGCCACCGCGCGCAACCCATCGACCGCGACGTTCCGACCGCGCAGGCGGCGGCGTGGCTGCTCGCGGGGCGTTCGCTGCTCGTCACCGATCGCTTCGCCACCGGCCTCGGCATCCTCGCCGAGCTGCGCGTGCAGCTGCAGGATCCGGGCGAAGAGGCGGGCTACGTCGAGAAGCGCGCGTTCCGCGAAGCGTTCACGGCCGCGTCGAAGCTGCTGCTGGCACCGGTCGTCGGCCGCAAGGTGGCCCTTCCCGACGCGCCGCGCCCGGGATTCCTCGCCGAGCTCTACCCGGACCACGCCGACTTCGCGCTGCCGGTCGAGGACGCGCGCGTGCTGAGCAGTGCGTTCGAGTGGTACGAGCGCGGCGTGCTCTTCCCGGTGCTGGGCTATCGCGTGCACCCGTTCTACGGCACCTACATCCCGGCGCGCATGGAGCACCTCGAGCTGTTCGGCACGTGGCTCGCGAAGTACCAGGGCGCGCGCAACCGGGCGATCGACGTCGGCACCGGATCCGGCGTGCTGACGCTGCAGATGGCCAAAGCGGGCTTCCGGCACGTCATCGCCACCGACATCAACCCGAACGCGATCGAGAGCGTGGCGCGGCAGCTGCGCCGGCTGCCGAAGGCGCTGCCGGTCGAACTCGAGCACGCGGACCTGCTCGGCACCGATCGTGGTCCCCTCGACCTGATCGTGTCCAACCCGCCGTGGATGAAGGGCGAAGTGGGTCGCACGTTGGACCTGGCGATGTACTTCCAGGACGGCTTCTTCGAACGCTTCTACGAGCAGTCGCTGCAGCGGCTGGCACCCGGCGGCCGCATCGTGTTCGTGTTCTCGAACATCATCGAGCTGTCGCAACCGGACGTGCCGCATCCGATCACGACCGAGCTCGCGCGCGGGCGGTTCCGGTTGGTGGAGAAGATGGTGCGCCGGGTGAAGCCGCTGCGGCGGCGCACGCGGGAGAAGGTGGAGGTTTGGGAGCTGGCGGTGGTTTGACGGCGTGCCTCACGGCTGGTGCGAACCTGCGGGATCGAGCGTGAGGTCGCAGTCGTCGAACGGACGAGTCCCACTCAGCCGAGCCGCTTCAGCACCACGATCATCTCGCGTTCGTTGGCGACGAACTCGGCGACGTCGAAGCGGGGGAAGCCCGCCCGCGCCTGCAGTTCGACCAGCAGCTGCAGGAACTCCGTCTGCGACCAGCAGTGGAAGTGGATGCGGAACGAGCGCTGTTCGAGGTCCAGCACCGCGGCAGCGACCGCCGCGTCGCCCTGCACCTTCATCGCGTTCTGCACGACGTCGACGTAGTGCGCGTGGCGCGAGCCGGACGGACCGTCCTCGTGGTCGCGAAGATGATGCTCGACCGTGGTCGCAGCACGCTCGCTGTCGAACGTGTGCCGCTTGTCGGGCACCGACAGGTAGACGACGCCGCCGGGGCGCACGACGCGCAGCAGGTTGCGCAGCGTGCCGATCGTGTCCTCGCAGTGTTCGAGGAAGTGGTTGGCGACGACGAAGTCCTGCGAACCGTCGGCGACGGTGCGCAGCGTCTCGCCGTCGTCGACGATGTCGACGTGCACGAGACGGCGGCCGGCCTTGCGCGGGTACATGCGGCGCAGCTCGTCGGTGGACGCGATGTCGACGTAGCGGACTTTCTTCGCGGTCGGCAGCGGCATCGGATCCTGCAGCGCGCCGATCTCCAGGCCTTCGCCGCGCACGTGACGGTCGACCACGGTCAGCCGGCCGAGGTACTGGCGGAACGGAGTCACCAGCTTCTTGGCGAGGTGCCGCAGGTCGAGCATGCGGTCGGTGCTATCGGGCCTTCTGCGTCGGGCCTTGAGCGGCGATCGCCGCTGGTGCGCGCTCGTGGGGCGAGGGCGGCAGGTCGCCGCCGAGCGCCTTCCACAGCGCTACGGCGGCGAGCGACGCCTCGGTGGCGGCCAGCAGCCGTTCG
>CANGSN010000200.1 GCA_947455805.1 Planctomycetota bacterium | reverse complement strand
CGGAGCGCTGGTTCGCGGCGGTTGCCGCGACCTCGGCGACGGCCGCGCGTTCCGCCGTCGATCTCGCGCCGGAGGCGCCGGCGCCAGACACGACGAGGCCGCAGCCGTCGCGCGCAATGGCCGCGCGTTCGCCCTTGCGCGCATGGATCACCAGCCTGGCCGTGGCAGCCGGAACGTTGGCCGCGGTCGCGTGGTGGATCGCCGGCGACGCATGCCATCGCGACGTCGTGGCGACCCCGCATGCCGAGTCGCCGACTGTCGCTCGGCCTGGAGCCTCGTCGCCTGGAGCCTCGTCGCCTGGAGAACGGCCGCCAGCAGCAGCGAGCTCGGAAGCGTTGGCCCCCGCATCCGACACGCCCTTGCCCAAGAGCGGTCCGCGCGCCGACGGTAGCGCCGGTGACACTCCACCCGTGGCCGTGGCACTCGACCTGCGGCGCTTGCCGAAATGGGTGCAGCCACGAACGGACGCGGCCGCGCAGCCGCCGCGTCCCGATGCGGCCCGCCTGCCGGCGAACCGGCAGCTGGCGAACCAGCCGAACGCTCCCCACCCGTACGCGGCGCGCCAGCCGGATCTGCACGCGCTGCGCCGCCAGCTGGACGACGGCGACGTCACCGAGGCGCAGCTCGTGTTCTGCGCGCAGCTCGCACACGGGGACCTCGACGAAGCGCTGCGGCGGCACGTGCGCCGCTGCCCGCAGCGGCTCGACACGGTCGTGGCCGCCCTGCAGGCCGGCACGCGCCAGCACGCGATCGCGGAGCTGTTGCTCGACCTGTGGGACGACGGCGTCTGCCGCGATCGGCTCGCCGACGACGAACACGCGGCCGCCCGTCTGTTCGCCGGCCAAGGCGCCGACACCTTCCGGCAGTTGCAGCGGGAACTCGCCACCTGCGCGCAGGCGGCACGGCGCGGGCGCTGCCTGCTGGCGCTGGGCTGCGCGCGCGATGTCGACGTCAGCCCGAGCCTGCTGGCGCAGCTGGAGGCGCCGCGGCACGAAGAGGCGCTGCTGGCGGCGTTCGCGTTGTCGTGCCTGCCGGGAACGTGGCTCGCCGACGTGGCGCAACGGGCCCCGACCTCGTTCCTGCTGCGCGCTGCCCTGCTGCGCAGCGAAGCCGACGAACTCGCCCACTTCGCCGCCCACTGCGGGGAACCCGCCGAACTGCGCCAGCGCCTGCGCGGCGCGTCGTTGCCCGTCTTCTGCGAACTCGCGAGCTGGCTGCGGCACGGTGCCGACGCCAGCGAATGACCCCACCGCTGCTGCCATGAACGCACCCATCCTCTTCCTGGCCCTCTCCCTGTCCGCACCGCAGGAGCCGCGCGCCGGCTTCGACACCGTGCCGCTGCAGCACCTGCTGCGGACGGCCGACGCCGCGGCGCAGCTGCCGCGGACGACGATGCTCGAGGTGGCCGATCGCGACGCCCTGCTGGCCACGTCGGCGCCGCTCGACGCGGACACGTTGCTCGATCCGCTGCGGGTCCTGCACGGTCCAGCGCTCGAAGCCGGCACGCTGCGCTGGCACGTCGCCGGCGGCAACCTGCTGCTCGCAGGAGACGCCGCCGCGGTCGCCGCCTGCCGCACGCACGTGCAATCGATCGCGCGCATGCTGACGCGGCCGGTGCAGATCGAACTGGCGGTCTGGGACGCCACCGATCGCAGCTCGCCCGCGTGCGTGCTCGACGGTGCGGCGTTCGCCGAGTTCAGCAAGGACCGGCAACCGTGGCTGCGCCTCGTCGACACCGTCGGCGTCGACCAGATCGCGACGCTGTCGCGGCTGCGCAAGCAGTCCTACGTGCGCAGCGTCTTGGGCGAGGTGGCGCAGAAGGCGTTCATCAACGATCCGATGCTGGCCGAGTATCGCGACGGCGCGATCGCCCTGGCCAAGGTGCAGCCGCTGGTCGGTGGCGACGAACTGGTGGTGCACGCGCAGTTCGCCCTGGCGCAGCGTCGCGGCATCCCGCGCGCGATGCAGACCGGCACGGCGAGCGCGCCCGACATCGAAGTGCCGACGCTCGAGACCTGCATGGGCACGCTGTCCGGGCGCATCCCGAACGGCGGCGCCTTGGCCGTCGTCCTGCGCGGCCATCCGGCCCTCGGCGGCCAGATCGTGGTGACGCTGCGCGCCACCGCCAGCGCCGTCGCGACGCCGGCCGCCGACAAGGGTTTCACCGTGGTGCCCTTCGGCGCCTTGACCGAGATGTCGCTGCTGCCGGTCGGTCCGTCGCCCGCGCGCCCGGACCAGGAGCCGCAGTCGTGCGGCTTCGTGCCGATGGACCAGCTGTTCGACCTGGCGAACGCCGCGGGCGGCGAGGGCCAGGCCACGGTCGCGGCGATCGGTTCGCACCTGCTGCTGACCGGCGACGCCAAGGCCATCGGCAACATCGTCAACCTCGTGCGCTCGCTGCAGGACCGCCTGCTGCGCACCACCACGCTGGTGGCCACCGGCTCGGTGCCAGGCAGCAGCGAACCGAACGCCGAACGCACCGCGAACCTCTACGAGATCGCCGCGCCGACGCTGATCGGCCGCAGCCTGCACCTCGCCCGCCTGCTGGAGACCAACGCGCTGACCGACGTCGAAGTGGAGATCGCGCAGGAAGCGAGCATGTCGGTGCCGATCGTCACCGCCCTGCAGGCCGGCACGTGGATCCAGGCGACGACGACCTTGGTCGACAGCGCGGCGCACGTCGACTTGCGCCTGCGCTGCACCCACGCCGCCACGCCGCAGGCCCGCAGCATCATGCCGAACGGTGTGCTGACGCCGACCGACCAGACCACCAGCCAGGTCGAACACCGCGGCCTCGTGGTCAACGGCCTGCCGATCGAGCACGGCGACGGCCCGATGCTGACGATCGAAGGCCGTTCCTGGCGTTCCGTTCTGCAGACGGTCGTGCGCTGGTGAGGCGACTGCGGCGTCGGCGGCCCGAGGCGGCGAAGATTCCTCGCTGCCGACGCAGGTCGCACCCGTGACCGATCCTCCCCCGCTGGCTACAAGGAGGGGATGCGACTCGGCCTGTCCCAATCCCTGCGCACCGAACAGCGACTGATCCAGTCGCCGCAGATGATCCAGGCCATGCAGGTCCTGCAGCTGCCGCTGCTCGAACTGAAGGACCAGATCGACCAGGAACTGCAGGAGAACGTCTTCCTCGAGCGCAAGGACGAGAGCGAACGGCCGGATGCCCAGGTCGCCGCCGTGGAGACGCCGCAGCCCGTCGACCAGCTCGACGACCGCCTGCAGCGCCAGTTCTCGCAGGAGATCGAGCAGCTCGAGTCGCGCGTCGAACCGAACTGGCGCCTGCGGCAGAGCGGCAGCGGCGGCTCGGCCGACGAAGAGGACAGGAAGCTCGAGGCGCTGAACAACACGCCCGGCCGTGCGACCTCGCTGCCCGAGTACCTGATGACGCAGGTGCGCACGCAGGAGTCGGACCCGGAGCTGATCCGGGTCGTCGAGCACATCGTGTTCTCGCTCGACGAGGACGGCCGCCTCGCCGACTCGGCCGAGACGATCGCCCAGCAGCTGCTGGTGCCGTTGCCGCTGGCGCAGGAAGCCGTCGACATCGTGCGCGACCTGGAGCCGGTCGGCGTCGGTGCGAGAGACCTGCGCGACTGCCTGCTGATGCAGCTCGACCACATGGCCTACGTGCCGGCGCTGACGCGGCGCATCGTCGAGAACCACCTCGACGACCTGGCGATGAACAAGCTGCCGAAGATCGCCAAGGAGACCGGCGCCTCGCTCGACGAGATCAAGGAGTGCTGGGAGTTCCTGAAGGTGCACTGCAATCCGCACCCGGGTGCCGAGTTCCAGCCCCGCCCGACCACCGGCGTCGTGCCGGACGTGCTGATCGAGGAGGTCGACGGCCACTTCGAGGTGAAGTCGCAGCGCGGCTCGCTGCCGGAGCTGACGATCTCGTCCGTCTACCGCAACCTGCTTCAGGAGGCGCGGCACGACCCGAAGGTCTACGAGTACCTGCGGCGCAAGATCGACGCCGCGAAGTGGTTCATCGAGGCGGTGCACCAGCGGCAGAACACCATCGAGCGTGTGGCCAACGAGATCGTGCGCCGCCAGGAAGGGTTCCTGCGCCACGGCGTGCAGCACCTGAAGCCGATGAAGATGCAGGACATCGCCGACGCGGTGAAGGTGCACATCTCGACGGTCAGCCGCGCGACCTCGGGCAAGTTCATCCAGACGCCGCAGGGCATCTTCGACATGAAGCGCTTCTTCAGCAGCGGCACCATGTCCGACGCCGGCGACATGGTCAGCCAGCAGGCGGTGAAGGACACGCTGAAGCAGATCGTCGACAACGAGGACAAGGACAACCCGCTGTCGGACGACCAACTCGTCGAAGAACTCGGCAAACGCGGTGTGCACATCGCGCGCCGCACCGTGACGAAGTACCGCAAGGCGCTGCGCATCGAGAGCAGCACCCGCCGCCGTCGGTTCTGAGCCTGCTCGCCCGCTGGGCGATCCGGCTCGACGATGTGTTGGACGCCGCAACGCGGGGCCCATCCACGACGAGGTCGGCGCATCCAGCCCCGCTACGGCATCTACTGGAGGTCGGCCAGCGCCCTTGGCGACCCGACTCAGCGCACGCGAATCACGAGCAGCGAGACGTCGTCGTCGTAGCGGTTGCGCCCGGTGAACTCGCCGAGGCCGCGCAACACGGCGTCCACGATGCCGGCTGCTGGCATGGCGCCGCTCTGCCGGAGGATCGCCTGCAGACGGTCTTCGCCGAACATGTCCAAGTCGTCGTTCGTCGCCTCGGTGATGCCGTCGGTGAAGACCATCACGATGTCACCGACACCGAGCTGGCAGCGACTGATGTCGAAGTCGACGCCGTTGCTGAAGCCGAGGGGTGGACCGTTGCTGCCCATCGACTCGACCGTGCCGTCGCCGGCGCGGAGGATCATGGTCGGGCAGTGCCCGGCGCTGCTGATCGTCAACTGCTTGTCCGCGAGACCGAGGCGCAGCATCGTCGCGGTGATGAACATGCCGGTCGGTCCGACCTCCTTGACGACCTCTTCGTTCAGGTCGTGCACCAGGTCCCCCGGCTCCTGCCACATCACCTGACCACGGTAGTTCGAGCGGAACGACGTCATCAGCAGGGCCGAGTTGATGCCGTGGCCCGAGGCGTCGGCGACGACGGCGTGGATCTCCCCGTCGTCCGCGGCGACGACGTCGAGGTAGTCGCCACCGATGTTCTTGGCGGCGATCGTGCGCCAGGCGAAGTCGTACTCCTCGGTGCGCGGCGGGCCGTCGGGCAGAAGCCGCTGCTGGATCGTCTCGGCGATCTGCAGTTCGCGTTCGATCGTGTGGTTGTTGGCGGTCTGCGCTTCGAGCCGTAGGCGGTGCAACAGCGCCGCGGCCAGCTGGCCGAGGCTGTGCAGCCGGCCGACGTGGTCGCGCGTCGACGCACCGTCCTGGGTCGGGTTCAGCAGCAGGCAGATGCCGGCGACGACGCCGTGGTAACGCAACGGCAGCACGACCATCTGTTGCAGGATCGCCGGCACGCAATCGGCAGCGAGCTTGGCGATGCTGCCGTCGCCGTCGCGACTCGCCACGTGTGCCGGCTGGTCGAGCAGCGCCCCCGGCCACGGGCTGTCGTCGGCCGAACGGAACTGCGCCAGCAGGCTGTCCGGAATGCCGAGCACCTGCTCGAGGCGAAGCTCGGAGGTAGGGTCGCCGACGGTTTCGAGCACATAGAGCGCGCCCGCCGCGGCTCCGGCCATGCTCGCGGCCAGACAGAGGATGCGAGCCGTGATCGCGGCCGGATCCTCTTCCTGGAACAGCACGATGCCTTCCTCGAGCGCCTGCAGGCTCGCGCAGTAGTCTTCGGTCGCCTGCTTCGCTTCCTGGTTCAGGGTGAGGTTGACGAGGGCTGTGCCGTAGTGAACCAGCGCAGCGCCCAAGAGGCGGCGTTCCTCGGAGTCGAGTCCGCGTCCCACCAACAGCTGGCCGAGTTCGTGCTGCAGGTATCGGATCGGCAGCCGCTGTTCCGCCGGCAAGGGCCAATCGGCCTCCGAGGCGAACCGCAGGCCACGCAGGGGGCACGTCGGACCGGTGGTCGAGCCGACCCGCATCCGCTCCGCCACGGCTTCGCTCAGGCACATCGCCGTGTCGGTGCCTGGCAGCAGCGCCGTCAGGCCGGCAGCGAACGCGCGATCCAGGTCGTCCTGGTTGCGGCACGCATGCAGGCTGGCCAGGGCCGCGGGCTCGGCCCACGGGTGCAGGGTCGTCGGCGTGGTCACTTGGTCCTCAGGCGCTGAGGTTGCCGAGTGCAGCCACGGCTTCGTCGATGGTGACCATCAGGGCATCGCGGGTG
>CANGSN010000199.1 GCA_947455805.1 Planctomycetota bacterium | reverse complement strand
GTGCACGTCGGCGAGCGCGCGCTGGCGCCGGGCTCGCTGCGGGCCGCCGTCGCCGCCGGCCTCGTGCTGCTGCCCGAGGACAGGAAGCACCAGGGGCTCGTGCTGTCGTCGTCGGTGGCGCAGAACCTGTCGCTGCCGACGCTGGCCGCGCGCGGCGTGTTCGTCGATCGCGCCTACGAAGCGGCGCTGTGCCAGCGCAGCATCGCCGAGCTCGCCATCGCCGCCAGCAGCGGCGACGTCGCCGTCGGCACGTTGTCGGGCGGCAACCAGCAGAAGGTCGTGCTCGGCAAGTGGCTGGCCGCCGCCCCGCGCGTGCTGCTGCTCGACGAGCCGACGCGCGGCGTCGACGTCGGCGCGCGCGCCGAGATCCACCAGCGGCTGCACGAACTGGCGGGCCGCGGTGCCGCGGTGCTGTTCGTCAGCTCCGAGCTCGACGAGGTGCGCACGCTGGCCGACCGCGTGCTGGTGCTGCACGAAGGCGCGCTCGCCGGCGAACTGGCGGGCGAGTGGGCGGACGAACGTTCGATCATGGCATTGGCGACCGGAACGGAGCGGCGATGAAGCGGATCCTCGGCAACAAGGTGCTCGGCATCGGCCTGCTGGTGCTGGTGGTGGCGTTGGTCGGTGCGTTCGCGACCGTCGATTCCCAGGGCCATTCGCGCTTCCTGTCGGCGCAGAACCTCGACAACCTGCTGCCGCGCATCGGGCGCTTTTGCATCCTGAGCCTCGCCGCGGCGTTCGTCATCGTCACCGGCGGCATCGACCTGTCGATCGGCGCCGTCTGCTGCGTCGCCGGTTGCGTGCTGCCGGCCCTGGTCGGCGCCGGCGTGCCACCGGCGCTGGCGCTGCTGCTGGTGCTGCTGCTGTGCGCGCTGCTCGGCGCCTGGCACGGCTTCCTGGTCGTCGGGCTGCGGCTGCAGCCGTTCGTCGTCACCTTGTGCGGACTGCTGGTCTACCGCGGCGCCATGCGCGCGTTCAGCGACGACCAGTCGATGAGCGTCGGCACCGCCGCCGAGGGGCTGCGCTGGCTGTCGATCGGCGCGCTCGACCTCGGTGTCTGCCGGGTGCCGGTGGTCGGGCTCGTGCTGCTGCTGCTCGCCGCCGGCACCGCGGTGCTGTGGTCGCGCACGGTCTGGGGCCGGCACCTGTTCGCGCTCGGTCGCAACGAGGAGGCGGCGCGCTTCTCCGGCGTGCCGACCGCGCGGCTCACGCTGCTCGCCTACGTCGCCTGCAGCCTGCTCGCCGGCTTCGGCGGCTGCCTCTTGATGCTCGACGTGAACTCGGTCCAGGCCGCGACCTTCGGCAACTTCTACGAGCTCTACGCGATCGCCGGCGCGGTGCTCGGCGGCGTCGCGCTGCGCGGCGGCGAAGGCAGCGTGCTCGGCCTCGTGCTCGGCGTGGCGCTGATGCAGGTGCTGTCGAACGTGATCAACCTGACGCTCGCCGACAACCGCCTCGAGTTCGTCGTCGTCGGCGCGGTGATCCTGCTCGGCGCTGCCGCCGACGAAGGCGTGCGGCGCCTGCTGCAGCGGCGCGTGCGCAGCTGACCGCGGGGCCTGGGTGCTCGTTCAGCGGGCGTGCAGCGTCTGCCAGTGCATCGCGATCGCCGCCGGGTAGGCCTCGCACTCGGCCGCGAACACGCGCGCCGCCAGCTTCTTGACGTCGTCGCCGGGCAGCACCGGCACGCGCGCCTGCAGCAGCACGCGGCCGTCGTCGTAGCGTTCGTTGCACAGGTGCACGGTGCAGCCGCTCTCGGTCTCCTTCGCCGCCAGCACCGACGCGTGCACGCGGTCGCCGTGCATGCCCTTGCCGCCGTGCTTTGGCAGCAGCGACGGATGGATGTTCAGCACGCGGTCCTTGAAGTCCGGGATGATCGGCAGGAGGCGCAGGTAGCCGGCGAGGATCACCAGGTCGCAGTCGACCTCCTGCAGGTAGGACCAGATCTCCGACGGCTCGCGCAGGTGCTGCGCGTCGAGGCCGTGCTCCATCGCGCGCTGCAGGCCGTAGGCGTCGTCGCGGTCGCTGGCGACGCCGGCGATCGACGCGCGCAGGCGGCCGTCGACGATGCGGTCGATCAGGTTCTGCAGCGTGCGCCCGGTGCCGCTGAGCAGCACGCCGAGGCGCGGGCGGTGGTGCGAAGGAACGGGAGCCATCAGCGTTCGCGGGCGGCGGCGACGATGCCGACCAGCACGGTGGCCATGCGCGGCGCGGCGAGGTCGGCGGCGTCGATCATCGCCTCGATCGACACCTGCGTCGACCGGCCGGGCAGCACCTGTTGGGTGACGCCGACCAGGGCCAGCACCTGGCAACCGGCGTGCACGCCGGCGATCGCCTCGGGCACCAGCGACATGCCGACCAGGTCGGCGCCGGCCTGGCGCAGGAAGCGGTACTCGGCCCGGGTCGGCATGCTCGGCCCGGCGACGGCGGCGAACACGCCTGGCGCGCACGGGATGCCGGCGCGCAGCGCGACGTCGCGGGCGACGTCCATCCACTCGCGCGCGTAGGGCTCGTTCATGTCCGGGAAGCGCGGCCCGATCGAGTCGTCGTTCTGGCCGATCAGCGGGTGCAGGCCGCTGAAGTTCAGGTGGTCCTCGAGGATCGCGATGGTGCCCGGCTCGATCTGCTGCGACAGGCTGGCGGCGCCGGCGGTCAGGATCAGCAGGTCGCAGCCGAGCGCCTTCAGCACGCGCACCGGCAGCGCCAGGTCGGCGGCGGTCAGGCCTTCGTAGATCGCGAACGGCGCGTCGGCGACGGCGACCGGCACGCCTTCGAGCAAGCCGATCAGCAGCGGCGCGTGTAGCGCTTCCCCGGGCACGTCGTCGCCGTGGATGACGACCTTCTCCTTCAGCTGGTTGGCGATCGACGCGTGGCCGGAGCCGAGCAACATGCCGATGCGCGGCCGCAAGGGGCTGCGCGACTGGACGAACTGGGCGATCTCCCGGGCTATGTGGCGGTGCTGCGCTGGCGAGGGCATCGCCAAAGGCTAGCGCGTGGTCGCGGCGATTTCGCCCGACCAGCGGCCGCGAACGGTTCCAGGCCCGCGGCCTGGCTGGTCCGCGGTCAGCCTTCGCCGGTTCCTGGATCGCTGTTCTCGTCGGGGCTCGGCTTCGGTGGGCGCTTTCGACCCGAACGCTTGCTCTGGCGCAAGGCGAAGCGGGCGCGCGCGGCGACCGACGGTTCGGCGTAGGCGTGTTCGAGCAAGCGCAGCGGCGTGCCGATCGCCTGCAGCAGCAGGTCGGTCAGCAGCGACGTCGGGGCGTCGTCGGGCAGCGGCAGCGGCTGCTGCAGCCGCGCCGAGGCGGCGGCGCGCAGCTCGGGCACCAGTTCGGCGGCTTCGTCGTCGCTGACGTCCTGTTCCTCGAACGCGGTGACCTGTACGCGGCGGTAGAGGCGGTCGCTCGGCACCTCCTGGATGCGCACGCGCGAGAGGCCGTGCACCCAGACCATGTAGCGGCCGTCGGGCAGCTTCTCGTGGCGCAGGATCTCGCCCATTCCGGCGACTTCGGGCAGGTCGGTGCCATCGCCGGGATCGGCGATCGGGCTCGCCAGCACGAGGCGCCCGGGGCCGTCGAGCAGGTCGCCGACCATCTGCCGGTAGCGCGGCTCGAAGATGTGCAGTGGCAGCGCCTGGTGCGGGAACAGGAACACCCCGCGCAGCGGGAACACGGGCACCGGGGAAATCGGCAGGGGCAGGTCCACGTTGGTGGCGAGATTACCGCCGCGTGTTCGTCGCGTGGGGGGCCGGTGGTTGCACGCCGCCCATTTCGCCCATGGTGCGGAACGCGTGGCCCGGAAACGAACACGGCGCGGGCTGCCCGAGGGCCGCACCGCGCCGTGATGGTGGTCGGGCTCTCAGCCCGCAGGGCTCAGAGGCTGAGAGAGAATCCTCTCGAAGCCTCTGCGCGGCTGCGAACGCAGCCGCCAAACATGCTGCTGAGAGCCCGTAGCCTGATTTCTTCTCGGGCTCTCAGCGCTGGTAGATCTCGGCGTCGGTCGGGCCGCCGCCGACGACCATGATCGTGCCGTCCGGCAGGTTGACCGTCGTCGGGAACAGGCGCGGTGCCGCCATCGAGCCGGTCGGCGTGAAGCCGAGCGGGCTCTGCCGGAACACGTCGGCGGTGTCGGTGGCGTTGGCGACGAACGTGCTGTTCGGGATGTCGAGGGTCAGCTGGAAGCCGCCCGCGATCAGGGCGCCGCCGTTCGGCAGCGGCGCGACCGCCGCGCCGGCGCGGCCGACCTGCATGCCGTTCGCCGTGGTGAAGGTGCCGAAGCCGAAGGCGCCGGTCTGGAACATCTGGCAGTCGGTGCGCGTGCCGATCACCAGGTCGGTGATCTGGCCGCTGGTCAAGAACGCCGTGAAGTCGAGCGTCAGGCCGCCGACGAGCAGCACGCGGCCGTTGCTCAGCGGGGCGGCGGTGTGCAGGAAGCGCGCGCCGCTGAAGAAGGCCGGCAGGCCGAAGCTGTTGGTGGTCGGGTTGAAGCGGTAGGCGGTCGCCGACACCGTCGGGATGCTGACGATCGGCAGCAGCGAGATGCCGCCGGCGATCAGCACCTGGCCGTTGGTCAGCGTCGTCGACGTGTGCAGCGCGCGGGCTTCGAGCATGTTCGGGCCGGGCGTGAACGTGTTCGTCACCGGGTCGAAGATCTCGCTGGTGACCTGGATGCCGGTCAGCAGCGTCAGCGGGTTGGCGAGGTCGAAGGCCTGCAGGCCGCCGGTGACGAGCACGCGGCCGTTGCCCATCAGCGAGGCGCCGTGGCCGGCGCGCGCGAAGTTCATCGTCAGCGTCGTCGTCGTCTGCGTGACCGGGTCGTAGATCGCCGCCGCGTTGGTCGCCTGGCCGGTCAGGTCGACGCCGCCGGTGAACAGCACGCGGCCGTCGGCGAGGCCGGTCGTCTGGCCGAGCAGGCCGACGCCGAACGACGCGCCGGCGAGCTCCCAGTCCTCGGTGCGGTTGCGGTAGCGCTGTGCCACCGGGCCCGAGCCGCCGATGAACAGCAGTTCGTTGTTCGGCGCGACCGCGGTGCCGCCGCCGAGGATCGGCACCGACGGCTGGTTCAGCGCCGGCACGAACGTGCCCGGCGCCTGCGCCGTCAGGCGCACCAGGTTCGACGCGCGGTAGGGGTTGTTGCCGGCGATCGCCTGGAAGCGGAACACCAGGCTGGAGAAGAAGGGATCGTTCGGGATGCCGACGGTCGGCGTCGCGCTGCCTGTTCCGTTGGTGACGCCGACGAAGCTCGGCACGCTGTAGGACAGCCACGCGAGCTGGTCGGTGATGTCGAGCGTGACACCGAGCGATGGGATCAGGGTCGACTGCTCGACGATGTCGAGCACCACGACGTAGGCTTCGTTCGGCTGGCCCTGCAGCGGCAGGGTCAACGTGCCGCCGAGCGCACCGCCGACGCGGTCGAGGGTCAGGGACTGGGCGGCGAGCGGCGCCGCGACGGCGGCCGCGAGGGCCAAGGGAAGGAGACGGAGCGAGCGGCCGGGGTGCATCATGGGAAGTATGGCGCCACTTTTCCGGCCGCGGCCAACGGGGACAGCGGCGGGCGCCAACTTCGTTGCGATGCGGTCCTTCGCATCGGCGGGCTGGGCGCGCGGCCAAGGCGAGAACCTCGGCGAGACCAGCGTGCGCCATGGCCCCGCACAGCCGGCGGGGCGGGGGTGCGGCGCTCAACTTCGGCGCCGCAGCCGGCGGCTCACGGCGTCAGCGTCAACGACGCGCCGTTGGTCAGGTAGAGGCGGAACAGGTCTCCGCACAGCGCCTGCGTCGCGTAGGTGCCGATGAACACCGGGTTGTTCGGCAGGGTCAGCGGCGTCGAGTAGCTGCACTGGGCGTCGGCGAGGCCGAGACTCAGCAGCACGCCGTTGATCGGGTCGATCTCGAGGTAGCCGAACGGCGGCAGCGAGAACGACGGCACCGCGGCCAGCGACAGCGCCGGCACGACGAGGTCGAACGGGCGGCTGGTGCGGATCGTGAAGTTGCTGCTGGTGCCGACCTGCGTCGTCTGCGGGATCATGCTCAGGCTCGGCGCGCGCATCAGCGCCGCACCACGCACCGAGATCGCCTGCGCGGCGACCGAGCTGTCGTAGATCTGAACCGCTTCGCCGGCGTCGAGTGCGTCGCCGTCGCTGTTGCCGTCGATCAGGCGGGTGATGCGATCCGGCGTCTGCGCCTCGACCACCAGGATGGCGCCGTCTTCGCGCACCAGCACGTCCCACCAGGTCGATGCCGGCGTGTTGTAGAAGATCGTCGCTTCCGATGGATCGATCGTGCCGCTGAAGTCGGCGTCGAACAGCCGCCAGAGGTTCTCGTTGTTGCTGTAGTCGGCGGTGTACATCACCCCCGTCCAGTCGAGGGCG
>CANGSN010000198.1 GCA_947455805.1 Planctomycetota bacterium | reverse complement strand
GCTCGACAACCAGGCACTCGCCTACGGCAACGTGACTTGGGCGACGGTGCTGTTGCTGCTGGCGACCGTGCGGTGCCTGTGGACCGCGCGCCGCACGGAGGGCGGGTCCGATGGTCGCGGCTAGGCCGAACGGCGTCGCGGCGAGCCTGTTGCTGGTCGCGACGTTCGCCGCGTGTGGCGCTGCGGCGCCGGCGGGCCTCGTCGCCGACGAGTTGCCGTTGCCGCACCAGCTGCGCGAAGCCTCGGCGGTGACCACCGTGGACGCCGACACGGTCGCCTGCGTGCAGGACGAAGTCGGCGCGCTGTACTTCGTGTCGCTGTCCGGGGCGCAGCCGGTGCGCAAGGTCGAGTTCGGGCCGCGCGGCGACTACGAAGGGCTGGTGCGCGTCGGCGAGGCCTACTGGGTGCTGCGCGCCGACGGCGTGCTGCACGAACTGCAGCGCGCCGGCGAACGCTTTCGTATCACCCGCTCGGTGACGTTGCCGCCCGGTTTCCGCGACTGGGAGTCGCTGTGCCACGAGCCGGCGAGCGGCCGCCTGCTGGTCATGCCGAAGGATCCTCAGTCGGGCGACAAGGACGCGCGCGACCAGCGCCCGGTGTTCGCCGTCGATCCGGTCGCGGCGGTCGTCGACGCCGAGCCGTTCGTGGTCTGGCGGCGCAGCACGTGGCTCGATCAGGCGGTGGCGCGCGGCTTCGACGTGCCGGTGCGCGTCAGCGACAAGGGCAAGGACAAGGTGCTGCTCGAGCTCGCGTTCAGCGAGATGCTGGCGGCGCGCGAACGCGACCAGTTCCTGCTGCTGGCGGCGGGCGATCGCGTGCTGTTGCGCGTCGATCGCGAAGGTCGCCTGCTCGGCCTGTCGCGGCTCGACCCGGCCCGCTTGCCGCAGGCCGAGGGCATGACGTTCCTCGCCGACGGACGCCTGTTGGTCGTCAGCGAGGCGGATGGCGGGCAGGCGCGCGGCGTACTCGTGACACCGCCGTGAGCCGATCGCCGGCGCCACCGTTCGGCTCGGCTCAGCGACCGCGGTAGCGCAGCGTCGCGTCGGAACGAAGTCGCTGGATCTCGTCGGGTTGCTGCAGCTCTGCGTCGAGGTCGCCTGGCTCCTGGGAGCGGAGGAGATCGATCGCGCCTTTCGCGTCGCCGTTGGCGAACAACACCTCGGCCCGGATCAGCTGCGTCCACTGGCCGTGGACCTTCGGCCTCATGGTCGCGTTGTGTTCGCGGAACACGGCGAGGCGATGGGCCGCGAGGATCGGGTCCCGCAGCTCCTCCGGCGTGTCGGGGGCGACGTGCAGCCAGGCATCCTCGAGCAGGGTGTAGGCGAACCACTTGCCGCGACCTGGCGGCGGGCGGCGGGTCAGGGCCAGGGCGAACTGCTCCGCAGCCTGCTGGTGCTTGCCCAGTCGCGCGAGGCCGATGCCGTAGTAGGCCGCCGCCTCCTGTCGCTGGAAGCCCGTTTCGGCGATGCGCAGCCACAGCTTGGCGTTGTCGACCAGACCCTGCCAGTCGCGCGTCGTGACCTTCATGGCGGCGAGCGCTTGCGGGTTGCGCGCTCGGGTCCACCGGGGGAACTCGCACGCGGCGACCAGCTGGACGGCGTCGTCGAACCGATCGTTGACGTAGAGCGTCGCCAGGCGCTCGTTGTGGAAGCAGTGCCGATCCGGGTGGGCCTTGGTCCAGGTCGCCCAGGCGACGTCGATCAACTCGAGCAGCTGCGTTCGCGCGGGGCGAGCCTGCTCGCCGGCTGTCGCGTCCTGGATCTCGCGGACCAGTTGCCCTTCCCGGTGCAGCAGCTCGCGGAACATCAGCTTCAGGTCGTCCATCGATCCCGCCGCGTCGGCGAGCGTGTCGGCCGCCGTGGCCTCGCTGCGTGCGATGCAGCCTAGAGCGGCGAGCAAGGCCTGGCGGCCGGTGGTCAGCACGTGGCCACGCTGGTGCAGCAGCGCGTGCAGGCCGGCTTCGTCGTCGCTGCGCAGCAGGGTCAAGGCGTGGCGCCAGACGACCTCTTCGTTGTCGGGCGCGGCGGCCAGCAGGCGTTCGCCGATGTGGCGGAGATCCCGGAGGCGCGCGCTGGAACGTTGCCGTTGGCGCATCGTGTAGTCGGGGCCGCAGGCGAGCAGCAGCTCGAGCGCCAGCGCGCACTGGTGGGCAGGCAGGGAGCCGGCTGCTTCGAGTCGCTTCAGTCGCCTGGTCCCATCCTCGGGATCGATCTCGAACCACGCGGCGGCGGTCCAGGCCAGTGCGGCATCGGTCTCGCCGAAGCTGCTCGCCATGGCGCGCTCGATCGCCGCGACGCCCGAGCCCCTCTGGGCCCAGCCGAGGGCCAGCGCCTGCAGCCCCTGCATGAGCGGATCCTGCCGGTAGGCCACTCCGGCCTCTTCGAGTGCCGTCGTCGCTTCCTCGGTGGCGATCTCGGTGGCGCGGTCGTTGGCGTACCAGAAGCGGTCGATCGCGAGCAGGAAGCGCGACAGCGCGTCCGGTCGCGCGCGCAGCTCGGCGGTCGTCGCCGCATCGAAGAACGGCTTGCCGGCGCGCACCTTGGCGACCAGCGGCGCCAGTGCGGGTTCCCTGGCCACGTCGGCCGCGAACTCGTCGAGCAGTGCGTTCGCCTTCTGCGGCGCGCGTTCGAGCGCCAGGCTGAGCAGGCAGGCGAGCCCGAACGGGCGCGGATCGAGCTGTTGGGCGAGGCGGAGCTGCTGCAGCGAGTGCTCGATCGGGCGCAGCTCGAAGACCTGGTCGAGGTAGCCGGCCTGCCGCAGTTGCGCCGCGTGGCGCTGTTGTTCCTCGAGGCGCGACTGGGCGATGCGGGGCAGCTGGGCGGCGAGGTAGCCGCCGGTGCCGAGCAGCAGCGGCAGCAGCACCAGCAGCGAGATCGTCAGCGAGGCCTTCCACGGTTCGACGTGCACCCAGCGCTGCAGGCGCTGCAGGCGGGTCAGCGGGCGCGCGCTGACCGGGCGGTGGTCGAGGAACGCGGCGAGGTCGTCGGCGAACGCTTCGGCGGTGGCGTAGCGGTGCTGGCGCTCCGGCGCGATCGCCTTGTGCACGATGTTGACGAGGTCCTCGGCGACGTCGGTCACCGTGTCGAGGCGCGGCACCCGCCCGCCCTCCACCGTCGTCAGGATGCGCGCGAGGTCGAGCTTCTGCAGCGGCTGCGTGCGCGACAGGGCCTCGTAGAGCGTCATGCCGAGCGCGTACACGTCGGTGTGGGCGCCGAGCTGCTGGTCGAGGCGGCGGATCTGTTCGGGGGCGGCGTAGAGCGGCGTGCCGGCGAACGTGCGCGTGTGCGTCGCGGCGAGGTCGATCTCGCGCACGACGCCGAAGTCGGCGAGCAGCGGCGTGCCGTCGCGGCGGATCAGCACGTTCGACGGCTTGATGTCGAGGTGCAGCAGGCCCGCCTGGTGCACGCGGTGCAGCGCGCGCGCCACGTCGTGCAGCATGCGCACGAAGAAGCGCTCGGCCGAAGGCTCGAGCTTGGCGGCGAACTCGGGCCGGGTGCCGAGCGCCGTCGTGACCACCGCCATGTCGCCGTCGCGCGGCGGCCCGTCGAGGCAGCGCAGCAGGCCCGCCAGCGTCAGGCCGTCGATCCACTCCATGGCGATCGCGACCGTGTCGTCGACCTCGACGATGTCGTGGATGGCGACGATGTTGGGGTGCGAGACGCGCGCCATCGCCCGCGCTTCCTGCAGCAGGCGCTGTTGCGTGGCCGCGTCGCTGCCGAGCCACTTCGGCGCGATCTTCAGCGCGACGTGCCGGCCGAGCGCGTCCTGGCGGGCCAGGTGCACGGTGCTCATGCCGCCGTGGCCGATCTCGCCGAGCAGCGTGTAGCCCGGCACGACGAGGCGCGTCGGCGGCTTCGGCTGGGTTCCGCGCAGCGATTCGAGCAGGTCCGGCAGGCGACTGCGCACCGAAGGGTCGGCCAGGTCGTCGCTCGACAGGCTGATGGTCTTGCCGGCGGCCAGGTCGTCGGCGAGCCGCTGGCGCAGGCGCTCGGTGTCGGGTAGGCGGCGCGTCTCCGGTTCGCTCATCGGCTCACCCGCCGGTCGGCAGCCAGCGCAGCAGCGCCAGCACCGCGAGGCCGTAGCACAGGCCGGAGACGATCAGCGGCACGTCGCGGAACAGCAGCCGCGCCGGGTCGCCGCCCTCGCTCTTGCGATAGACGAGGAACAGGTAGCGGAACACGCCGTAGGTGACGATCGGCACGGTGTACATCAGCCGATCGGTGCCGTGGCGCGCCACCGTGTCCGGGCTCACCGTGTAGAGCGCGTAGGTCAGGATGCTGAGCGCCGCCAGCGGGCCGATCAGCATGTTCAGGAACGTCGCCGTGTAGTCCGACATCGTCGCGCGCGTCTGGCCGCTCGCTTCGCCCTGCTTCGACAGTTCCTCGTAGCGCTTGCAGAACGCCAGGAACAACGCGAAGAAGAACGTGCACAGCAGCAGCCACCGCGATGCGTCGACCTGGATCGCGGCCGCGCCGGCCTGCACCCGCAGCTGGAAGCCCAGCGCGATGCACATGCAGTCGATGACGACGAGGCGCTTCAGCAGGAACGAGTAGGCGACGTTCAGCACCAGGTACGACGCCGGCCACAGCAAGAACGGCCGCCAGGCGACCTGGGTCGGCACCTGCCAGGCGAGCAGGCCGCAGGCCGCGAGCGTGCCGAGGAACGTCAGCCAGGCCGAGCCGACGGAAAGCCGGCCGGAGGCGATCGGGCGCTTCTTCTTCTTCGGGTGGCGCGCGTCCTCTTCCTTGTCCTTGATGTCGTTCAGCAGGTAGATCGTGCTGGCGGCGAAGCAGAACGACGCGAACGCGAGCAACGCCTCGCCCCACGCGGACAGCTCGAGGGCCTTGGGCGTGAACAGCAGCGGCACCAGCACCAGCAGGTTCTTCACCCACTGATGCGGTCGCATGGCTTCGACGAACGGCGGCATCGGCGCAGGATCATTGGGCGATGCCGCAGCAAGGCAAGCGGCTGTGCCTCGAACTGCGACTGGCGGCGACCGCACCGCGATGGCGCGAACTACGGCCATCGACGGGGCAACGCGTCCTTGGCGCGCGAACGGCGGCTCCGTACTGTGCTCGCCGCTCATGGCGAACGCTCGCACGCAAGGCCTCGATGGCCTGTTCCGCCCGCGCTCGGTCGCGGTCATCGGTGCCTCGCGGCGCCCCGGCTCGATCGGGCGCCAGGTCGTCGCCAACCTGATCCAGGGCGGCTTCCAGGGGCCGGTCTATCCGGTCAATCCGAAGGCCGAGGTCGTGCTGTCGGTGCCGGCGTTCCCGTCGGTGCGCGCGATCCCGGGGCCGGTCGACCTGGCGGTGCTGGTGGTGCCGCCGGACGCGGCGCTGAAGGCCGCGGAGGAATGCGGCAAGAAGGGCGTGAAGGGCCTGGTCGTCATCACCGCCGGCTTCCGCGAGATCGGCGGCGTCGGCATCGAGCGCGAGGACAAGCTGCGCGCGATCGCCGACCGCTACGGCATGCGCGTCATCGGCCCGAACTGCATGGGCATCGTCAACACCGAGCCGGAGTTCGCGTGCAACGCGAGCTTCTCGGCGACGCCGCCGCCGACGGGCTCGGTGGCGATGGTGTCGCAGTCGGGAGCGCTCGGCGAAGCGATCCTCGCCGACGCCGCGCAGGCCGGACTCGGCGTCGCGATGTTCGCGTCGGTCGGCAACCGCGCCGACGTCACCGCCGCCGACCTCGTCGCCTACTGGGGCGACGACGACAAGGTGAAGGTCATCCTGCTGTACCTCGAGACCGTCGGCGAGCCGCAGGAGTTCGTGCAGGTGGCGCGCGCCGTCGCGCGCAAGAAGCCGATCATCGCCGTGAAGTCGGGCCGCAGCGACGCCGGCGCGCTCGCCGCCAGTTCGCACACCGGCTCGATCGCCGGCGCCGACGTCGCCGCCGACACGCTGCTGCAGCAGTGCGGCGTGCTGCGCGTCGACAACTTCCGCGACATGTTCGCGCTGGCGCAGGCGCTGCTGACGCAGCCGCTGCCGCGCGGCCGTCGCATGGCCGTCGTCACCAACGCCGGCGGGCCGGGCATCCTCGCCACCGACGCGATCGCCGGGCTCGGCATGGAGATGGCCTCGATCGCGCCGGCCACCGTGAAGGCGCTGCGCAAGGTGCTGCCGCCGGAAGCGAGCGTGCACAACCCGATCGACCTGATCGCGTCGGCCGACGCGGCCCGCTACCGCGCAGCGCTGCGCGTGGTCGCCAAGGACGACGCGGTCGACGGCCTGGTCGTGCTGTTCGTGTCGCCGATCATGATCGACGCCGCGGCGGTGGCGCAGGCGATCGTCGACGAGACGCGCGGGCTGTCGAAGCCGGTGCTCGCCTGCGTGATGGGCCGCCAGCGCGGCGACGAGGCGCAGCAGATCCTG
>CANGSN010000197.1 GCA_947455805.1 Planctomycetota bacterium | reverse complement strand
GCCGCGGTCGCCAGGGACGTCGCCGCCGATCCGGTCGATCTCGCCGGCGCGCTCGCCATCGCCGAGGCCGAAGTCGCCCGGGCCCGCGCCATGGTGCAGGCGGCGCGCACCGAACTGCAGATCGCCGAGCGCGAAGCGCAGTGGTTGACCGTGCGGGCGCCGGCTTCGGGCGTGGTGATGAAGGTGCTGGCGATGCCCGGTGCGATCGTCGGGCCGGACGCCGAGCCGATCCTGAGCCTCTACGACCCGCGCCAGCTGCGCGCGCGCATCGACGTTCCGCTCGGTTCGGTCGCCGGCATCCGCGACGGACAGCGCGTCGAGGTGCGCAGCGAAGTGCTGGGATCCGTCGTCGTGCAGGGGCGGGTCCAGCGCGTGCAGCGCGAGTCGGACCTGCTGAAGAACACGCTGCAGGTGAAGGTCGAACTCGTCGATCCGCCGGCGCTGCTGCGTCCGGAGACGTTGTGCCGCGCGCGATTCCTGGCCGACGCCGCGGGTGGGGAAGCCGGCGCTGCGGCCGCGCCGACCGCGTTCCGCCTGCCGCAGTCTGCCGTGCAGAACGGCCGCGTGTTCGTGTTCGATCCGTCCACCGGCACTGCGCGCGGCATCGCCGTCGAGGTCGTGCAGCAGGAGGCGAACGGCGTCGTCGTGCGCGGCGAGCTGTCGGTCACGCAGCGGGCGATCCTGGTGCCGGTGGCCGAAGGCGAGCGCGTGCGCGAGGAGTCGCGATGAGCCTGATCCAGGTCCAGGGCGTCACCAAGACGTTCCACTCGCTGTCGGAGGAGGTGACGCCGATCCGCGACCTCGACCTCGTCGTCGGCAAGGGCGAGTTCGTCGTGCTGATGGGCCCGTCGGGCAGCGGCAAGACGACGCTGCTGCACCTGCTCGCCGGCATCGACCGGCCGACCAGCGGCCGCGTGCTCGTCGCCGGCGAGGACGTCTCGGCGATGAACGCCAGCCAGCTGGCGCGCTGGCGGACCCGCGCCGTCGGCTACGTGTTCCAGCAGTACAACCTGATCCCGGTGCTGACGGCGTTCGAGAACGTCGAGGTGCCGCTGCTGCTGTTGCGCCTGTCGCGGCGCGAACGCGAAGCGAAGGTCGCCACGGCGCTCGCAGCGGTCGGGCTGTCGGACCGCGTGCATCACCTGCCGCGGCAACTCTCGGGTGGTCAGCAGCAGCGCGTCGCCATCGCGCGCGCGATCGTCGCCGATCCGGTGGTGGTGTTCGCCGACGAGCCGACCGGCAACCTCGATCGCACCGCCGCCGCGCTGACGATGCAGCTGCTGCGCCGCCTCGTCGACGAGTTCGGCAAGACGCTGGTCATGGTCACCCACGATCCGGTCGCCGCGCAGGCCGCGGACCGCGTCGTGCACCTCGACAAGGGGCAGATCGTCGACGAGGTGCTTGATGCGTGAACTGCTGGCGTTCCTGCCGTACGCGCTGCGCACAGCGCTGCGCGCCCGCACGCGCTCGGTGCTGACGCTGCTCGGCGCGGCGCTGGCGATGGCGTTGTTCGCGTTCGTGCGCACCGTCGACGACGGCGTGCAGTCGCTGGCCGAGCGCGCCGACCAGCCGGTGCTCGTGGTGTTCCAGGACAGCCGGTTCTGCCCGCTGACCTCCGAGCTGCCGCGGCGCTACGAACGCACGATCCGGGACGTGCCGGGCGTGGCCGCCGTGCTGCCGACGCTGGTGTTCATCAACTCGTGCCGGTCCAACCTCGACCTGGTGACGCTGCACGGCGTCGACGCCAACGACCTCGAACGCGTGTACCCGCTGCAGTTCCTCGCCGGCAGTGTCGCGGACTGGCGTGTGCACGCCGACGGGGCCTTGGTCGGCGAACGGCTGGCGGCGCGCCGCGGCATCGCGGTCGGCCAACGCGTGCGGCTCGGCGAGATCGACGTGCAGGTGTCCGGCATCGTGCGCAGCGAGACCGCCGGCGTCGCCAACCTCGCGTTCGTGCACCTCGACCTGCTCGGGCTCGCCAGGAAGCGGCTCGGCACGGCGACGCAGTTCCTGGTGACGGTGCAGGACGGCGCCGATCCGGAGCAGATCGCGCGGGCGATCGACGCGAAGTTCTGCACCGACGAAGCGCGCACCGACACGAAGGGCATGCAGGCGTTCGTCGCCGCGGCGATCGGCGAGATCGCGCAGGTGGTGGCGTTCGCGCGCTGGCTCGGCTACCTCGCGGTCCTGGTCGTGGCCCTGGTGCTGGCGAACACCGTGTTCATCAGCGCCGAGTCGCGCGCTGCGGAGATGGGCGTGCTGGAGACGATCGGCCTGACCAAGCCGCGCTTGATGGCGCTGATCGCCTGCGAGGGCATCGCCCTCGGCCTCGTCGGCGGTGCGCTCGGCACCGCGGTGGTGCTCGCCGTGTTGTGGCTCCGGCCGGTGACGCTCGGCGTCGAAGGCTACGGCATCGATCTCGTTCCCGGTGGCGCCACGGTCGTGCACTCGCTGCTGGCGGCGTTGCTCACCGGCGCCCTGGCCTCGCTGCCGCCGGCGATCGCCGTCGCGCGGCGGCCGCTGCATCTCGTGGTGAAGGCCGAATGACGCTGCTGCCCTTCTCCTACGTGCTGCGCAACCTGCTGCGGCGCTCGGTGCGCAGCGCGGTGACCATCGCCGGCATCGCCGCGACGACGATGCTGGTGATCGCGATGCAGTCGTTCGCCGCCGGCATGACCGCGGCCGGCGAGAGCAGTGCGCGCCGCGACATCGCGCTGCTGCTCGGCGTCTCCTCGGAAGTGGATCTGGTGCGCTCGGTGGTGCCGCGCGGCAGCGCCGAAGCGGCGGCCGCGGCGGTGCCCGGCATCGTCAGCGTCGACGGCGCGCGCGCAGCCTCGGTCGAACTGCACATCGCCACGCGCCGCGGCGACCAGATCGGGCTGCTGCGCGGCGTCACGCCGGCGGCCTACCTCGTGCACACGGCGGTCACGGTCGTGCAAGGACGCGAGCCGCGCGAACCGTTCGAACTGATGGTCGGCGATCTCGCCGCCACGCGCATGGGCATCGCCGCCGAGGCGATGCAGGTCGGGCGCACGATCGAACTGGAGCGGCGCGAGTTCCGGATCGTCGGCCGCTTCGCCGCGCCGGGCACCGTCTACGAAGCGGAGATGTGGGGGCGCCTCGGCGACGTGATGCTCGCGACCAGGCGCGAGGACGTGTCGTGCGTCGTGCTGCGCCTCACCGACCCGTCGGCGCTCGCCGAGGTGCGGCTGTTCGCCGGGCGCCGGCTCGACCTGGAGATCGCCGCGGTGAGCGAGGCGGACATGATGCAGGCGCTGGCCAGCAGCCTGGCGCCGATCGCCGCCCTGGCGCGCTGGATGGCAGTGCTGGCGGTGGTCGCCGGTGCCTTCGCCTGCGCCAACACGATGTTCGCCGCCGTGCTCGCGCGCACGAAGGAACTGGCGACGCTGCGCTCGATCGGTTGGTCGCCGCCGTCGCTGGCACTCTCGCTCGTGCTCGAGTCGGTGTTCGTGGCGTTCGCCGGCGGCGCCATCGGCGTCCTGCTGGCGCTGCTCGTCGGCGACGTCTCGCTGCGTTACCCGATGGGTGCTCTGCGTCTCGAGCCGGATCTGCCGAGCCGCGCGATCGGCCTGCTCGCCGCGCTTGCATCGGGCCTGCTCGGGGGCATCGTGCCTGCCGTTCGCGCCGTTCGCATTCCCCTGGTCGAAGCCATCGGAGGTCGCTCGTGAAGCTCTCGCTCGTCCTGTTCGTCTCGTCGCTCCTCGTGGTCGCTGGTTGCGGCGGGAATGCGCCGACGGCGCCGCCCGCGGTCGTGCCGGCTGCTCCGGCCCTCGCCAAGCTCGCACTCGCGCAGAAGCCCGCGGGTGCCATCGCCGTCGTCGAGGCGAAGAAGGCCGGCGCCGCCGACGCCTGCGTGGTCTCCGGCCGCGTCGCCAACCTCGTGCCCGGCTTCGCGGTGTTCACGCTGATGGACACGTCGCTGCCGTACTGCGGCGAGAAGAACAAGGAGGACGGCTGCAAGACGCCGTGGGACTACTGCTGCGACAGCGCGGAGACGCGCACGGCGAACAGCCTGCTGGTCGAAGTGCGCGATGCAAACGGCAAGCCGATCGCCGGTTCGCTCGGCGACCTGCGCCTGCTCGATGCGGTCACCGTCGCCGGCAAGCTGACCAAGGACGAGCACGGCAACCACGTGCTGCTGGCGACCGGTTGGTTCCGCGATGCGCGGCCGGAGCTGCCGGCCGACCTGCGCTGGCCGCAGTGAGCGGTGCGCAGTCGGCTCAGCCCGACTTCGCCGCCGCCGCGCGCAGCGCGCGCACCTGCGCCATCATCTCGTCGATGCCGACCAGCTTCTGCCGCAGCTTGCCGCGCTGCTGGCCTTGCTGCAGTTCGAACGCATCGAGGCGCTGCCAATCCTGCCAGCTGACCGCGTCGACGCCGCGCGCCTGCAGCAGCCGGGCGATGTCGGCGAGGCGAGGTTGCAGCAACTTGCCGGCTCCGGCGTCCTGCCGCATCGCTTCGACGGTGGCCTTGGCGTCGAGGCTGTTGGTGCCGATCAGGCCGGTCGGCCCGCGCTTGCACCAGCCGACCGCGTAGTGGCCGGTGCGCACGGCGCCGCCGGGCTTGTCGACGACGCGGCCGTCGACGTTCGGCACGATGCCCTTCTTGTCGTCGAACGGCACGTCCGGCACTGGCACGCCGCGGTAGCCGATCGCCTTGAACAGCAGGTCGACGGCGAGCTCTTCGCTGGTGCCGCGCGGCTGCGGCCGCGGCGTGCCGTCGGCGGCGGCGACCAGTTGCATGTGCTCGATGCGCACCTGCTGCACCTTGCCGGCGCCGAGGATCGCGGTCGGGCCGACGAGGAAGCGACAGCGCAGGCGCTTGTGCTTGCCGCTGCCGCCGGCGGCAGCGCGTTCCTGCAGGAACTTGACGTTGCGCTGCTGGCTGCGCGCCCCTTCCTTCTCGAGCCACGCAGCGCTCAGCGGATCGACGGCCGCGTCTGCCGGATCGACCAGCACATCGACGTCGGGCAGTTCGGCGATCTCTTCGATCTCCTTCGGCGAGAACGCGGCCTGCGCCGGTCCGCGGCGGCCGAGCAGCACGACCTCTTCGACGCGGCTCGTGCGCAGCACCTCGAGCGCGTGGTCGGCGATGTCGGTCGACGCCAGGTGGTCGGCGGGGGCGAGCAGCACGCGCGCGACGTCCATCGCCACGTTGCCGTTGCCGACGATGGCGACGCGGCGCGCGTTGGCGAGGTCGAAGCGGTGCGCGCGGTGGTCGGTGTGGCCGTTGTACCAGCCGACGAAGTCGGTCGCGGCGTGCACGCCGGCGAGGTCCTCGCCGGGCACGGCCAGCTTGGTGTCGCTCTCGCAGCCGAACGCGTAGACGACCTGGTGGTAGTGCGCCGTGAGGTCGTCGACGGCGAGGTCGCGGCCGAGGCGAACGTTGCCGAAGAAACGGAAGCCCGTGGTCGCGGCGATCTTGTCGTAGACCTTGACCACGCCCTTGATGTTCTGGTGGTCGGGGGCGACGCCCGTGCGCACGAGACCGAACGGCACCGGCAGGCGATCGAACAGGTCGACCTGGATGCCGGGCGTCTGCTTCAGCAGCGCTTCGGCGGTATAGAACGCCGACGGCCCTGCCCCCACGACCGCGACCCGCAACGCTGGTTTGTCGGCCTGCATGGCGCCGCATGATAGCTGCGCCGTGCTCGCGATGGGGTGGCCGAGGAACGAGTCTTCGCCCGGGCCGTCGAGCGGCCGCCGTTCAGGCGCCGTAGATCGCTTCGATCTGGCTGCGGATCGCCGTCAGGTCCTCCGGCGTCTTCACCGGCAGGAAACGCGTGTTCGGGCCGGTGCGGCCGACGCGCAGGAAGTTGGTCGGCAGGTGCGCGGTCAGTTCGCCGACCAGGTGCTCGACCTGCACGGCCTTCTGGCCCTCGACCGACTTCTCGACGTGGTACCAGCCGAGGTCGAAGTCGCGGTCGATCGCCTCGGCGTCGAGCCACAGCGTGTTGGTGTTGAACACGTCGACGACGTCGGGATCGAAGCCGGGCGGGAAGCGCAGGCCTTCGATCAGCTGCGTGCGGCCCTGGTAGAGGTAGGGTGCGCCGCCGACGTCGCCCTTGTGCTTCGGCGCCAGCTCGACGGTGACCGGCCGGCGGGTCCGGATGTGGTGGCCGAGGATCGTCGGGTCGATGCGCGCGCCGAGGTTGTCGACGTTGCGCACCAGCAGGTAGCGGCCGCCAGCCTGCCGGAAACGCTGCAGCAGGCCCGAGCGGCGGAAGGCCGGCGTCAGGTCGCCGTGGCCCGGGCCGTAGGGCGAGACGTCGCCGTTGGCCAGGCGGAACAGTTCGCCGTTGCGCTGCATGCGCAGGGCGACGAACTGCGTGAAGTGGCGGATGCGGTCGCCGGCGGCGCCGAACTGCCCGTGCGCGTCGAAGTGG
>CANGSN010000196.1 GCA_947455805.1 Planctomycetota bacterium | reverse complement strand
GTTGGCGCCGGCGTCGGGTCTGCGGCCGCAAGTGGTGCCGAGGCGGGTGGAGGAGGAAGGCGAAGCCGGCGGCTGTCGGCACGGGGCCACTGGGGGAGCCGATGGCGCGGCGTCGGTCGGCAGTTGTGTGTGTAGCTGAGGGTCTCTGCGGGAAAAGGGAAGAGGAAGGGGGGCCCGAGCGGCAGGGGGAACCCGAAGGTGGGGTTCCCCCGAGAGCGGGAACGGTGGGAGGAGCTGACGATGCCGTCACCCATTGGCCGAGGCATTTCATGACCAGGGCGATGGCAAGCAGCAGTCCGTCATCCGAGACCGCGAAGAAGAGACATCGTCCGCCGTGCTTCCATCCGCACTCGGGAGGACCCGTGCGGGTCCGGTGCATGTTGGGGTCCGTCCAGCCGGGCGCTGCAATCCATCCCTCGGCCTCGAGTGCGAGCGGTGAAGCTTGCAGGGCCTTGAATTCAAGCGCAGTCAACCGGACTGGGCGGTTGATGTCGGAAATCGCGTGTGGTTGGCAACGAGCCGTGCTCGCAATCAGCCGGATCAGCTCCTGTCGAAAGGGACGTGGCTGGGTGACGACGTCATCAGGCACGTCGACGCCGTGACGGATTGCGCCCTTCGGCGTGACGCAGCGGGTCGTATTCGAGCGGTGACAGCCAGAGGCGTTGCAGCAGTACCGCCAGCTTCCTGGCGACCGCGATCAGCGCGCGCTTCCTGGCGCTCTTGTCGCCACGCGCGGCCAGCGCCAGGCCGAAGCGCCTCAGGTCGCAGTCGCTTCCCATCGGTCGCGACGCCTGCGGCTGACTCCGCGCCAGCCGTTCCGCCAGTTCCCCCGCGCCGGTCCCCGCACGACGCGCCGGCTCACGGCGTCTGCGTGATCAGGTTGAGGCACGGGTTCGAGGTCACGAACTGCGTGAGCGTCGAGTTCAGTGTCAGCAGCTGGCTGTAGAGCAGGACCCCGACCGCCGATGGCACGTTCGGGGCGGTGAAGGACGTGAACGCATTGCCGGTGGCGTCGGTATTGCCGGGCAACACGATCAAGGAAGCTCCGCCGACGAACAACAACGGGAAGCCCGGCACCAGGGTCGGGCCCGGCGTGTCGCCGATGCCCAGCAACCAAGGCCGCGAGCCGCCCGGCGTTGCGATCTGCAGGAACATCGTGGCGCCCTGCACGACCTGCTCCGGCAGCAGGCGGAGGTCGGCGTCGACCGTGGTCGACGCGACCGTCAGCAGTTGCACGTCGTCGATGGTCCAACCGCCGAGGTTCACGCTGCCGTCGGTGCGCAACCGCCACTCGATCTGGACCGCGGGGTTGTTGTCGGCGACGGGAATCGAATACTCGACCTGCTGCCACGAGACGTCGATCAGGTTCGTGCTCTGCGGGTTCTGCCAGATCGGCTGGCCATTCACGGACAGGGTCGCCTGGTCGTACAGCCGCTGCTCGACCGTGAGCCACCGCCGGAATCGCAGTCGCACACCGACCCGGCCGGTGCAGTTGACGACAGGGGAGCGGAGCACACTCTCGGAGTTCGGCGGATAGGCGCCGTTGGCGAGGCCGGTGAGGCCGAGATCGTTGCCGAACGCGTTCGGGAGCGAGACCGCGTCGGCCGGATCGGCCCAGGCGATGCCACCGCTCACGCCCGACCTGCCCGTCGGATCGCCGCGTTGCCAGTCGTTGGATCCGGACACCAGGGCGCTGGTCCAACCCGGTGCGGTCGTGTCGAAGTTCTCGGTGAAGAAGGCCTGGAGAGCACCGCCCAGCACGGCGTAGCTGAACTCGCTGCTGGCCGGGAACCGGATGATCTGGCCGGTGCTGTGCACGGCCTCGATGCGGTATCGGACGATGCCGTCTACGATGCCGGGCAACACCGCCTGGAAGCCGTTGGTGGCACCGTCGGGCTTCATGTTGCGGGTCTGCGGGCCGAGCCCGGTGTCGTAGACGAGCCGCACTTGTGGGAACGAGCCGAACGCCGGGGTCACCGTCGCGGTGACCAGGCGTGGCGTGTAGCGCAGGCTGGTGTTGGCCAGCGGCGCATGGGTGATGGTGCCGACCAAACGCTCGGGATACGGCAGGGCCTTGCCGATGGCGGCGGCGCTGAGCTGCTCGTAGTTGGGTGTGCCGTTCAGGAGATTGCCGTCGTCGTCGTCGGCGAGGAACACCTCGCGGGTCGCGTCGACTCGCGTCGTCGCGTTGGCGACGATCGATCCGAGCACGATGTCGTTGGAAATCGCGATCGCTGTCGGCGTGCCGAACGCGGTGCGCAGCCGCTCGCGGACTTGCCAGGCGAAACCCATCCACACCTGACCGGCATCCTGCGGAGCGCTGGCCGCATAGGGATAGAGGAAGGTGTTGTCACCGCGGCGCAGCGCGATGCCCGGACTGAAGAAGCCGCTGCCCACCAACGGGCTGTCGACCAGATACATCGCCAGGGCGTCGGCCCAGCCCTCGCTGAGGCCCTCGGCGGGCGTATTGGCGATGCCGCCATAGCGGTCGTCGAGACCATGCCCCCATTCGTGGGTGACGACCGTCGAGAACGCGGTGTTGGGGCAGCCGCCGCCGGCCTGGTAGAAATTGATCGTGTTGGCGGTGTAGAAGGCGTTGCAGACGTTGGCGATGTTGACCGTCGGCGTGATCGAGCTCAGGGTGACCAACTGGGACGAATTGCCGAAGATGCTGCGCCCGAACTCGTTGGTCGACTCCACCCAGTAGGCCAGGGTTGCGTGTGCCGCCTCCGCGCTGCTGGCAGCTGCCGAGGACAGTTGGAGGGTCGTGGCGACTCCGGGGTTCACGACGACGAAACCGGTCGGGCCGTTCGGTCCGCTGATCGGTGCAAAGTGGCGGCCGTCGAGCGCGCCGATCGAGATCCCCACCGGTGCCGCGATGTCGATCGTGATCTGACCGTTGGCATTCGTCGTACGGACTCCGACCCCCGGCACGCTCAATTCGATGCCTGCCAGCGGCGTGTCGACCAGCGCGCTGAACGCATCGGCGCCGGTGCGCGTCCACGCGCGCAACGTCACGATGGTCGGGATCGGCAATGCGGTCGGCCCGATCGCCGGGTTGCCGATCGCCGGGCCAGTGCCGGCCTCCGCGGCCCTGGATGCCCCGGCACCCTCGGCTGCCGGGTGACCCTCGGCTGCCGGGTGACAGGACGGGCTCAGGCACTGGTGTTTGTCGTTCCTGTAATGGTGGACGAAGCCATCCTTCGCATCGACGTAGAAGCGGCCGACCTGACCTTCGCCGCTCGCGTCGAGATTGCTGACGGCCACTTCCCAACACAGGAAGAACGGCGCCGACGCGCTCGCGGCGGTGTCGCTCCAGATCACCAATCGCGACGGCGCGATCGGAGCTGCCTGCGGGACGCCAGACAGCGGCCCCTCGAGTCGGCTCCACGCGGTCGCTTGCGCGGCCTCGACCGGCAGCCGCGGTGCCACGTCGAAGTCGGCGGGGATCGGCACGGAGCGGCTGCCGAGCATCGCCACGATGCCGCGCATGTTGATGCGCACGTCGATCCGCCCGTCGATCACCGGCAGGCCGGCGAAGTACTGATCGAACGTGAACGACCAGCTGCGGCCCATCCGCGCACCGATGACCTCACGGAATCGGCTCGCCCCGACGCCCAGCAAGGTGCGGTTGGCCTCGATCTGCAGCAGCGCGTGCCGCCGCGCCTCGGTCAGCGAGTTCTCGCGCCAATCGGCCAGCGGCATGCCGGTGCCCCAGATGGCACTCGGCGTACCGGTCGCAGGGTGCCACTGTGCCGACCATTGGCCACCGTGTTGCTGCTGGAACACCTCGAAGGCCGCACGCGGCTCGGGTTGGCCGGAGGGATCCTGGCCCGCTGCCGGGAGGGGCAGGCAAAGGCTCGCTGCGAGGAAGCAGGCGCGCATGGGACGAAACCATCCGTTCTGTGAGAGATCCCGTGAGTCCCGACGAATTCGCCGAGGGCAGGCGACGTCGGCGGGGCCATCCGTCCCGCGAGGCGGCGACGGTGGCCGACCGCCCGATCAGAAGTTGCCGAGCTGCAGGATCAGACCATTGCTGGTGGTGGCCCCGAACGCGTTCTGTGTCGCATCGAGCCACAGCGACTGGCTGTAGATCGCGAGCCCGAGGATCGTCGACGTATTGGGCAGTGGCAGTGGCAACGACAAGCTCGAGCCTGGCAGATTGCCGATCGGGGTGAGGACGCTCCCGGCGATGTCGACGAGGGCACGGCAGCCCGGGGCCCCGAGGGGGGCCAGGTCGATGCCGGGCACAGCAAGCTGTCCGAGGCTCAGGCAGTTGGCGCCGAGGCTCGTTCCCGTCACCTCGCTGGTGACGAGTTGGATCGTCGAACCGACCACCGGTCGCGCCGATGCCGACAACGCCAGCTCCTTCTGATCCGACGCCGGCAGTTGGAACGGGGTCGCCAGGGCGAGCGAGAGATCGGTGTTGCCCGGGTCGACGGACGGTCCACCCGGCGAGTAGCCGACCAGACGGCCGATGCCCCCCGTGCTGATCGATCCGATCACGAGGTGCACATTGCCCGTGGCCAGCTCGAACTGGAACTGGAAGGTGTTGCTGAAGGCCGGGAACGGGATGCCGTAGGAGAAGACCCCGTCCCAGGTGACGAAGCAGACCCCATTGGCGACGTGGTACTTGACCTGGCCGCTGCCCGGGGCGCTCGGGTCGTACCAACTCCAGTGGCGCCACGAGGCGGCCGGTCCGTTGAGGTGCAGGTCGGCGTTCGGGATGAAGGCGCCACCGTTGCCGCTCGCCGCCGAGACGAATCCGTTCGAGCAGACCACCAGCGACGACGTGACACCGCCCGGGTAGGTGAACGGACCCGGCAGATTGACGGTCGCTTCGGAAGTGGAGGAGAACACCAGGTTGGTCGCACTCGCCGGGGGCGTCACGTAGGAGGCACTGCCCGACTGCACCGTGTAACCCGACCCGTTGGCGAGAAAGGAAATCGTGGTGTTGGCGAGGTCGTAGGTCGTGGGTGTCTGCCAGTATTCGTAGACCGAGGCCGAGCGGCGGTAACAGCCGCGTCCATACTTGGCGAGTTGCGCGAAGGAGCCGCCGCCGGGGACCAGGCGGACCAGGAAGGACTGCAGGCAGCCGTCCGGGTTGATGCCCCGACCGACGATGGTCGATCCATCCGCCGAGACGTCGGTCGCGTCCAGGAGCGTCCAGCCTTGCAGTGCGACGGCCAGACCTTGGTTGCTCACCAGCTCGTTCTGCAGGTCGAGCACCCCGTCGACGGCCGTCCAGATGTAGGCTCTGATGCCGGGGGTGCCGAAGTTCAGGTAGCTGCCGACGACGACGTCGCCGAGCACGTCGCACGCGTTCGCGCTGCTGGCGGTGCCGGGCACCGGCAGCACCTGCAGGCCGGTCGTGGCCGTCCAACGGAACGAGCTGAGGTTGAAGCCGCCGAGCGGACCGGACAGGCTCGCCTGACCGACGGCCACGCTGCCGTCGAACGACAGGTCCCGCACCAAGGTGGCGTTGCCGGCGCTCGGCGGTGTGATCAGCACGGAACCCGCGGGGGTCACCAAGGCGCCGGCATACGAGTCGGCTGGGCTGGCAGCGTAGGCAGAACCACCGACGACTGTCCCATCGCCGCTGATGCAGTTGAACAGGAAGTAACCGTCCGGAAACCCTGCTGCCCGCGGCAGGACCTGCTGGGTCGGCTGCGCGATCTGCCAGCGGAAGAAGTCGCCGGGGAAGGGAATCCCCGGGTTGCTCGGACGGAACCCGGCGACGACGGCGCCGTCGAAGCTACAACCGAAGATCGAGGCGAAGCCGAGCGGCTGCAGGGTGCTGGCGAGCGACTGGTAGCCACCGACCAGCCGCCAAACCCAATCTGCGCCGTAGACGATGTTGCCGTCCGCGGAAATGCCCGAAACACCCCAACCGAAGTTCGACCCGTAGCCGACGTCCGGCGCGATGACCTGGGTTCCGCCTGCCTCGGTCCAGATCGCGAAGTCACTCGGCACTGCGCCGGTGACGGCGACCGGTTGGAACACGCGCAACGCCACGGTGCTGCCATCCGCACTCAGCCGTGGCTGGTCGGAGACATAGCCGCCGTTCTCGTTGGTGGCGGCCGCACCAGACACGTTCGGGATGGGGAAGAACGCCGCTTGGGCGGCGGCAGCCGTGGCTGTGGCGATGGCCACGGCCACAATGCGAAGGGAGGAGAAGCGTTGCATGAGCGGGGTGCGGCGGGCATGCCGCGCGGGACGTTGGGTTGAATCGAAGGGGTCGCCGATCCGGATCTGACGACAGGGAGAAAAAAGGGTAGCTCAGGCGGGAACCGGCCGCCGGCCATCGCAGGCACGAAACGGCATTCGCGGCCGCAAGGAATTTCGCAACTCCGGGCATTCCGCCCGCCGGCCGGGGCCCGCGCCTGCGCGTGCTCGCGATCTCCGGCT
>CANGSN010000195.1 GCA_947455805.1 Planctomycetota bacterium | reverse complement strand
CGCCCCTACCTCGGCGCCGAGCAATGGCAGTGGCTGCGGCATGAGCTGCACCAGGGCAAGCTGTCGAACGTCCGAGCCTTGATGGTGATCGCCTCGGTGCCGGTGTGCTTCGTCGGCACCACGATCGCGAGCAACTTCGATTGGGCGATGAGCGACCTGCGCGATCAGTGGAGTCATGTCGACCATCGCACCGAGCTGATCGAGATGCTGACCGAACTCCGCCGCTGGCTCGCAGCGAGTCCCCATCGCACGGTGATGCTGTTGGGAGGCGACGTGCACGTCGGCGGCCTCAGCCGGATCGAGTTCCGTGATGGCGACGCATGGCGCCATCTGTGCGACCAGCTGATCACCAGCCCCATCACGAACGCGCCACCCGGTGCGATCGCCTGGTTCGGACTGCGTGAGCTGGTGCTGCGCGGGACCAAGGAAGCCGGCCCCACGTACCGCTTCGACCACCTCGAGGACCGATTCACCAACCGGCGCAATTTCGCTCTCGTTCGGCTGCGCGCGCGCGATGGCGAGAAGGCGCAGGTCTTCGGGTCCCTGGAGATCGACGCCGACGATTGAAGCAGTCCGGCCCGTGGGGGATCTCTTCCGCGTCGTGGCGGCGCGACACCGCGGTGGGACCAGCGCGTGGCCGCTCTCGGTCGTGTGACGAGGATCGGCGAGTCACAATCACCACGCGACGGACTCGGCCACGAGCTCGAGCAGGAGGAGCAACCAGGAGCGCATGGGCCCGAACGGGCGATTGCGGCCCAGCTGCGCAGTCCTGTCAAGCCGCGCCCGTCAGGCATCCGCTCGCTGGTTCGGCCGTCGCCGACGATGGAGCTGGCGGCGAGCGATCGTCGGTGCCGCGAGGCACACCGTACCGACTAGGAAAGCGAGCGCGCCGAACAGAATGCCGTGGATGTCCCAGTCCATGTACGGCGGCGCCGACGTGTGGAGATCCTGTTCGCGTGGGCCCAGCCACTGGTAACCGAAGCGGCTGAGCTCCTTGCGGCAGCCCAAGGCGAACGTCGCTGCCGCGAGCACGATCGCCACGCCGGCGCCGAGCTGTACCGCGAACGCGCGATGGAGCAGCGCGCCGCGCAGCCAGCGGTCGCAGCGGCGCAGCCGACGCAAGCGCGCCACCAGCCGTCGGCGCCGCTGCAGGTCCACCTTCGTCATGCGCAGGCGATGCTAGCCTCGGTCCCGACCGGCGGGGATGCTGCGCGTCTCGTGGACGAGGTGGTTCCCTTGTAGAGCGAAGAGATCGTGATCCCCGCGGCCGGCGTGCGCTCCTTGCGCTGGGACGGCGAGACCCTGGTGGACGACGCCGACGGTGGTGCGCGTTTCGACCTCGATGGCACGGTGCACGGGAGGCGCTTCGGAGTGAGCTTCCGATTCGATCGTGCAGTCGTGTCACCGACGGGGCGGTTCACGGTGCTGCTCGAGCGCTACGGGACCAAGGCGGTGCTGTTCGACCAGGGGCGCGTACTGCGCGAACTCGACCGCAGCTTCTACTTCGCGAACGTCTACGAGTACCCCTTCACGTTCCTGCTGCTGCCGGACGGTAGAGAGGCCATCGCCCACTGTCCGCGCAAGTACTGCCGCATCGACATCGAGGAAGCGGCAACGGGGCGCTGCCTGACGGACGGTGTCGACCGCAAGCCGATCGATCTGTTCCATTCGCGCCTCGCGATGAGCCCAGGCGGCAAGTGGCTCGCATCGGCCGGCTGGTACTGGCACCCGTTCGACGTCGCCAACGTCTGGTCGATCGAAGACGTGCTCGCCGATCCTCGTGTCCTCGACCAGGATGGCGTTCGTCTCGGCATCGACCATGAGGTCGAGAGCCTGCTCTTTCTCGACGACACGCGACTGCTGCTGGCGTGCGGGGCGGACAACCTCGACGACGTGCCGACGACGCCGAGCTTGCGCTTGCTGGAGCTGCCGAGTGCGCGCTCGCTCGCACAGGTGGCGCGGCCGATACCCAACGGCACGCTCGTGCCGTTCGACCGGGAGCACGTGCTCGCGCTGTACGAGCATCCACGACTCGTTCGGCTCGCGGACGGTGTGGTGGTTCGCGAGTGGCCGCACCTGCCGACAGGCCGCCAGCGATCGAGCATCGGCTGGCTGCGTGGCACCCGCACGCTCGAAGCGATCCCGCCGTTCGCGAAGCACCCGCACGCACCGATGTTTGCGGTCGCGGCCGCCGACCGGATCACGGTCGTGCGGCTGCGGTGAGCCGCCGTGCACAGCAGCGTGACCAGCGCCGTGTCCGGCGAGAGGAGAATTGCCGCTGCCGTCACTTCGGCGGCTGCACGAGCCCGGTCCCCGCGACCCAGCGCAGCGTCTGCAGTTCCTTGCCCTGGCGATCGGCGACGACGCCGACGTCGAACAGGCCGTCGCGGTCCTCGTCGGTCCACGTCACCGTCAGGCCGTCGGGGCGCGACTCGACGCAGCGCAGGTAGATGCCATCGACGTACTGGTCGTAGACCGCGACCGGCTTCGAGCCGGCGCCGAACATCTCGACGCGCTCGAACAGGCCGTCGCGGTCCTTGTCGTGGCTGCGCCGCAGCAGTTGCAGGTCGCGCACGCGCTCCTCGCACAGCATGTCGTCGCTCCAGAAGGTGCGGATGTCGGGGTGGAGGCCGCCGATGCGGTTCACGGCGCGGTGCCACAGGAACGCGAACAGCACGGCCGCGCCGATCGCGAGCGCCAGCAGTGCCAGCAACAGCGACCGAGTGGAGTTGGCGGCGGCGGTCTGCGCCGCGGCGGTGGACGCGGGGTCGGGTGCGCGAGTGGCCGCTCCGACCGATGCTGCGCGTTCCAGTTCGTCCGGATCGACCTGCACCGGCTGCAGGATCTCCTGCGCCCGCTGCAGCGCGCTGGTCGGCACCATCACGCGCGTGCCGACGAGGTTCATCAGGCGCTGGCTGGCGGCGAACTCGTCGACCAGCGACTCGCCGTCGACGCGCGCCGGGATGCCCTCTGCGTGCAGCATCGCCAGGAAGATCTTGGCCTGCGCCGGCGTGTTGGCGATGCGGGCGACACTCTCGATCGGTTGGCTCATGGTGTTCGGCGATGTCCCCTTACGTGGGGCATTCTGGCGAAGCGCCCTCGCCGGTGCCACGCCGCCGTCGCCGCTGCCGTGAGAAGTGTCCGCTCGCGACGCGCCGTGGCGCTCCAAAGGGCGGAGCATCGCCATGAAGACCTTCGCCGCCGCCGCCGTTCTCGTTCCCCTGCTGCTCGGCCCCGTCGCCGCGCAGCGCCTCGTCGCCATCGACACCAACCGCACCATGGTGACGATCGATCCGCAGACCGGGGCGACGTCGCCGCTGGCTACCGCGGGAGCTGCGATCGGCACGTCGCTGGCACTCGCCTACGACGCCGCCGCCGGCGTGATGTTCGTGTCGTCGGGCAGCCAGGACGCCTTGTTCACCGTCAACCTCGTGACCGGCGCCGCGACCCTGGTCGGCTCGTACGGCAGCGCCGCGCTGACGATGCACGGCCTCGAGTACGACAGCGTGCACGGCCAGCTCTACGGCTGCTCGTCGCACGACGGCGGCCTCTACGCGATCGATCGCACGACCGGGCTGGCGACGCTGCGCGGGTTGTCGGGGATCTCGGGCACGTTGAACCTCGGCTACGACAGCCGCACCGACACGCTCTTCGGCACCAGCACCGGCGGCGACAGCCTCTACGTCGTCGATCGGCTGACCGGTGCGTTCACGCTCGTCGCCAACCTGCAGAACAGCATCAACCCCAACGCCCTCGCCTACGACAGCCAGGTGGGAACGCTCTACCTGCTCGACAATGCCGCCGACCAGCTGTTCGCGATCGACACCACGACGGGGCAGGCGCACGCGCTCGGCTCGACCGGTGCTGCCAACAACCTGCTCGGCCTCGCCTACGTGCCGGGCGGCACCGGCAGCGTGCAGCGGCAGGCACACGGCTGCGGTGCGGCGTCGATCACCGCCTACGGCAGCACGCGTCCGGGCAGCGGCCTCGGCGTGCTGCTCGACGGCTTCACCGGCGCGCCGTTCGTCGGCTTCGGCACCAGCGCGATCGCGCTGCCGTTCTGCGGTTGCACCATCGGCCACGATTGGGCGGTCGTCGTCGCCGGCAGCAACGTGATGCTGCCGATCCCGAACAGCCTCGGGCTGCTCGGTGCGCAGGTCGGCATGCAGGGGCTCGACCTGTTCGGCGTCGGCGGCTGCGCCGATCCGCAGATCGTGCTCACCGACACGCTGCGACTGACGATCGGCTGAGCGGCGGCGGCCCGGCGCTGGCCGCGTTCAGTTGCCGATCCACAACCCGGTCGCCTGCGTGCCACCGAAGACGTCGCGCACGTGGTCGTAGAACGCGACCTGGAAGCAGCCCGCGTCGCCGACGAGGGCCGGCACCGGCGGGATCGGCATCGGCACGCTGAGGAAGCCGTCGCCGGAGCCCGAGCCAGAGACCAGCGTCGCCGTGCCGTAGTGCAGCGGTGCGAGGTTGGCGGTGATGCCGTAGGCGACGAACAGGTTCGGGATGCCGATCGGTCCCCAGATCACGCCGGCGACGCAGCCGCCTTCGAGGTTCTGCACGGTGACGGCGAACGCGGCGTTGCCGGGCACCGGTCTGCCGCCTTCGAAGCCCAGGCGCGCCGGATGGTCGGGATCGCCGCCCGACGGATCGCCGATCTTCGTCAGGCACGCGTCGCCCGGCCCCGGTGGGGTGGCGTTGCGCAGCGTGGCGAGCAGCGGCTGGTTGCTGGTCGTCCACAGCGCCGGCACGGCGAAGTCGACGCTGCCGTCGCCGCCGAGGTCGAGTGCGCGCAGGGAATCGGGGGCCGAGACGAGCGGCAGGTAGGCGAACGCACCGGAGCTCGAGCCGGCATAGGTGAGGCGCCCCGGCAGCACGATCGACTCGAAGGTGGAGGCGGCGACGTTCGGCCCCATCGCCACCAGCAGCTCGGCGTTGGCGAACTGCGCGGTCAGCGCCGAGTAGGCCGGCGGCGGCTGCACGAAGCCGCGCAGCACCGCCACGTCGACGTGGCCGTCGCGGTTCCAGTCGCCGGTCTGCACCGACGCGATGAAGTCGCCGAGGCCGGTGGTGTTCGCCGACAGCGGCAGCAAGCCCCAGGACGAGCCGACCACGTTGCCGGCGCCGTCGCCGCCGAAGCAGTAGACGAGCCCGGCGAGGGAACCGCCGACGGTCGAGATCTGGCCGAGCACGTAGTCGAGGTTGGCGTCGCCCAGCACGTCGGCGAGCTCGAGGCAGGTCATGCGCCCCGGGCCGACCGGCTGCGGCCAACCGGTCGCGGCGAACGTCCCGTTGCTGTAGGCGAGGTGCACGAGTTCGTTGCTGAACACGCCGGAGAAGCCGTTCTCGACCAGCACGACGACGTGGTCGACGTGGCCGTTGCCGTCGAGGTCCGCGACCTCCAGGTCGATCGCGCTGCCGCTCAGCGTGTGGTGCATCGCCTGGAAGGTCCCGCCGCCGAGGCCGCGGTAGAAGGCGACGACGCCGGGGATCGTGTTGCCGGCGACCCGGTTGACCGGCCCGCCGGCGAGCAGGACGTCGAGGATCCCGTCGGCGTCGAGATCGCAGGTGGTCATCGCGGGGAACGCGTAGTTGACGAACATCGGGCTGATCGGCCAACCGGCGAGCAGGCTGTCGACGAGCACGTCCGGCGCGAAGCTGGCGCGGTCGGGGCGCGACGAGCCGAGGTTGCGGTGGAAGTGCACGCTGCCGACCGCGGTCACGGTGATCAGGTCGTCGCGGTCGTCGCCGTCGAACGCGCCGCTGGTCATCGCCAGGATCGCCGGCGGGAACGACGAGCCCGGGGCGATGGTGACCGCGGGCCCCGTGCCGTTGGTGCGCAAGGCGACGCCGTTCTCGTCGAGGGTGGTGACCAGCGTGCCGGCGAACGGGCCGGGCACGATGACGTCGGGGCTCGCGTCGCGATTGACGTCGAGGATGCCCGCCGCTGCCGACATGCTGAACGACGAGCTGCTGCGCGGCGGCTCGAACGGGTGCAGAGTCTGCGCGGCGAGGCCGCGCACGAACATGGACACGAACACGACCGCGGGAACGAACGAGATCCAGCCCGCGGCCGTCCGCGGTGCGACTCCACGATGGGTCGGCATCTGCTCCTCCTGTCTGACGGGTCGTCGTTCGTCGCGTGACTTCGGGGAGCAGACGCTGCGCTGAGCCTAGGGCTCCGGCAGCGCCCGTTGGGCTTCTCCCCGCGGCTCCATGGGTGGATGTCTGGTCATGACGAACGGCACCACGACGCGCGGTCGTGGCCCCTCTGCTGTCGTCGCGCGTTCGCGGGGCTGATCAGCGGAAAACCCCTTAGGGGGCCGAATCTGGGCGGTGCGCGCCGGGTCCGCGCGGCGTGCCGCGGCGGTGCGGCATGTCCTCGGGCTGCCGCAAGCTGGTGG
>CANGSN010000194.1 GCA_947455805.1 Planctomycetota bacterium | reverse complement strand
TCGCCGAGCACCAGCAGCCGGGCGCCGGCGCGCTGGCAGTGGCCGGCGATGACGGCGAGCGCGTCGCCGCTCGCACCGGTGAAGCCGAGGCCCCCTTCGCGGATCACCGGCGCCTTCTCGCCGGCGATCGCCGCGATCGTGTCGCCGAGCACGTCGGTGTGCTCGAGCTCGATCATGGTGACGATGCCGGCGTCGACCGGCAGCGCCGTGGTCGCGTCGTGGCGACCACCGAGGCCGACCTCGTAGACCGCGAGGTCGACGCGTTCCTCGGCGAACCAGGCCGCGGCGGCGAGCGTCATCGCCTCGAAGAACGTCGGCGGCCTCTCGCCGTCGGGCACCGCCAGCAGCTCGACGAGGTGCCGTTCGAGCACGGCGACAGGAATGTCACGATCGCCGATCCGCACGCGTTCGAGCAGCGTGGTGACGTGCGGCGAGGTGTAGACGCCGGCCCGCCGCTGCGCGGCCTGGGCCAACGCGACGAGGAACGCGCAGGTCGTGCCCTTGCCCTTGCTGCCGCCCACTTGCACCGCGGGCCGCGGCGGTTCCGGTGCGCCGCGTCGCGCCAGCAGTCGCCGCATCGTGGCGAGATCCCACAGCCGCTTGTCGGGCCGGGTGCGCTCGTAGTTGACGAGCTGCTGCAACAGCGGAGCGAGGCGTTCGGCGGCGTGGTCCAAGCGGTTTTCGCACCGACCCCTGGCGACGGTCGGAGCCGGCGCAACACTACCGACCCGCTCGCCCGAGAGGTATCGCATGCAACGCCGACTTCCCCTGCTGCTGGCCACCCTGATCCTGGTTCCCGCCGTCTTCGCGCAAGAAGGCGAGCGGCGCCCGCGCCGCGAACGGCGCGAAGCAGCGGTCGAGCTGAAGCACTTCACCTTCCGCGAGCAGACGTTGAAGAGCGACGCCGTCGGCCGCGAGCTCAAGTACGGCATCTACCTGCCGAGCGGCTACGACGACGAGGCCAACAAGGACACGAAGTACCCGCTGGTCGTCTGGCTGCACGGCATGTGGGAGGACCACCTGCGCTTCCACGAGCGCGGCGGCGCGCCGGTGCTCGACCAGTGCGTCGGCGACGGCAAGCTGCCGCCGTGCATCTTCGTGACCGCGAACGGCAACCGCACGTCGATGTACGTGAACCGGAAGGACGAGCGCTGGGAGGACCTGATCACCGTCGACCTGCTGCAGCACCTCGAGAAGGAGTACCGCGTCAGCAAGGATCGCCAGCAGCGCGCGATCACCGGCGTCAGCATGGGCGGCATGGCCGCGTTGCGCATCGCCTTCAGCAAGCCCGAACTGTTCGGCGCGGTCGGCGCGCACAGTTCGGCCGTGTTCGAAGAGGACCCGGAGAAGCTGCCGGAGCGCATCAAGGGCATGGCGCAGCGCCTGGGCCTCGACGAGGTGTTCGGCAACCCGATCCAAAAGGAGCCGTGGCAGAAGGCCAACCCGCTGTGCCTCGCCAACTCCGTCGACAGCAAGCAGCTGTCGTCGCTGCGCATCTACTTCGACGCCGGCAGCAACGACCGCTACGGCTTCGCCGGCGGCAACCAGCTGCTGCACGAGGCGCTCGACAAGCGCAAGGTCCAGCACACCTGGCGCCTGATCGACGGCGGCGGCCATTCGTGGGGTGCTGGGTTCCAGGACCAGACGCTGCCCTACTCGTTCGCGGTGATCGGCGAGATGTTCGCGGCGGCGGCGAAGGGCGGCGCCAAGGGCGCAGGCGCCGATGCCAAGGCCAAGCCGGCGGAATCCAGCGGCTCGGCGACCGGCGGCGGCAAGTAGCCCCGGCCCCGCCCGACTTCACGGTCGGACGGCAAACCGGTCGATGCTGCAGGACTAGGAGGGAGCGCCGGCGGGCCCTACTCCCCGGCCGCACACCGACCATGTTCTCGCTCGAACACCGGATCCGTGTCTTCGTGTTCCAGGTCCTCGACCGTCGCATCGAATACTTGCTGCTGCGCCACAAGCCGCGCGACGAGTGGCCACTCGGGCCGGTCGTCGGCCCGGTGACGCCGGGCGAGAAGCTCGAGGACGCCATCCGCCGCGAAGTGCACGCCGAGATCGGCCTGAAGCGCCCGGTGCACCTGATGGAGCTGACGGCGCCGCACAAGGACCTGTTCGGCGACATGGGTGTCGTCGACTGGCCGTTCGCCTGGCAGGCCGGCACGCCGCACGATCCGGTGCTGCAGCTGGCGCCGGGGCCGATGATCGGCGAGCTGCAGTGGCTGCCGTTCGAGGCGGCGTTCCGCGAGCTCGAGCTGGCGGCGGACCGCGACGCGCTGGTGCGGCTGCAGACGAGCCTGCAATAATCCGCAGCCGAACGCCGGCGCAGCGCGTATACCGCTGCCCTCGACGAACCATGAGCGACGCAACGAACAAGTCCGAACCCCTCGCCGACGGCCGCCTGCCCAGCTCTTCGATGCGCAGCTACGCGCTGCTGACGCCGCACCTGAAGGAGCTCTACATGGGCTTCTACAAGGCGACCTACGGCAAGTCGTTGATCGACCTGAAGACGAAGGAGTTCATCGCCATCGCCGCCGCGCTGACCTCGGGCTGCAAGGGCTGCCTCGAAGGCCACCTGAAGAAGGCCAAGCGCGAAGGCGCCACCAGCGCCGAGATCGCCGAGGTCATCGCGATCCCCCTCGGCGTCAACGCCGCCACGATCGTCGACCGCTCGGACATCGCCAACTTCCACCTCGGCGGCCTGTTCGAGAAGCCCGAAGGCTCGTGAGCCGGGCCCCGGCTCGCCCGCGGCGGGCGAGCGCAGGTCCGACCCGCGGCACGGGCCGCGCAGTTTCGTCCGCGCCGCGGCAAACCGGCGGCGCCCCAGTTCCGTTCGGTGCCCCGTGAAGTCGCATCCGCGCCACGTCCCGCTGTTGCCGTCGCTGCCGCCCGCGGCGCGTTTCGTCCTCGCCGGCCTCGTGGTCGCCTGCCTCGCCTACCTGGTGGCGAGCCTAGAGCGCACCGAGCCGACGTCACCGACGACGGCCCCCGAGCCGGAGGTCGCCGTGCCCGAGCTCGACCACAAGGTGCTGGCCACCGCGCGCGACGACACCCGCGAGCATCGCCTGCAGGTCGAACCGGAGCCGCTGCGCCATCTGCTGGCGACGGCGATCGACGTCGGCCCGACCGTGGCGAATGCGCTCGGCATGCCGGCGGAGCCGGTGCCACTCGACGATCTGCGCAAGGCACCGGCGAACTGGCGGGGCCGCTGGCTGTTCTACGAGGGCACGATCGAACACCTGTCCGGCCCGCGCGAAGGGCACCCGATCGACGGCCGCAGCATCTACGAAGCGACGCTGCGCCTGCGCAGTGGCGACGCGGTCCTCGCCGCGTTCTCGATGCCGCCGCAGGCGCCCCTGGCCGTGGGCAGTTGGGCCCGCGCCGAGGGCTTCCTGCTGAAGCTTCGCGACGCCACCTACCCGACTCCGATCGATCTGGCGCCGATGCTGGTCGGCCGCGAGTTGCAGCGGGACTACGAGCGCTGGCCGCCGGTCACGACGCTCGACACCAACCTGCTCGCCACGGTCGACGACGCCTCGTTCGCCGTCGGAGCGCCGGTATGGCGCACGATCGACGAGGACCAGCACGAGCCGCTGTGGCACCTCGGCGCGTTCGTGCGCGACACCGGCCCGCAGCGATCGCTCGCCGAATGGCGCAAGATCGGCACGCTGAACAACGAACTGCACAAGCCACTGCGCGAGGGCAAGGTCGCGCGCGGCCAGCCGGTGCGCGTGTTCGGCTCGTTGATCCTGCGGCGCACCGTGGCCGCAGCCCCCAATCCCGCCGGCATCCAACACTGGACCGCGGCGTGGCTGCAGGTGCGCGAGTACAGCGGCGGTTCGCTGGTGCCGGTCTGGGTGCCAAAGCGTGTCGCCGAACTGCCCGAACGCGTGCAGCTCGAAGTGCGCGGCTACTACTACCGCTGGGCGATCTACGAGACCCACCGCGGCGAGAGCCGCTGGGCCCCGCTGTTCGTCGCCGCCGATCTCGACCCCTACCAACTCGACACGGGCCTCGGCTTGCGCAGCGTCGCCCCTTGGCTCGCCGGCATCGGCTGCGCGTTCTTGTCGCTCATCGTGGTGGCGCAGTGGCGCGCGCGGCGCGCGGCCGATGCGCACACCCGCGCGCTGGTCGAGTTGCGGCGGCGGCAGCGAGCGCACAAGGCGGCAGCGGCTGGCGCAAAACCAGCCAGCCCGCGCGGCGAGCACTGATCAGGGCGAGCTGCCGCAGCCCGCTCACGCTTTTCGTACGCTGGCGGCGCCGATCGCCGCGCACGCACCGCCGAGCAGGATCGTGAACGGCACCCAGCCTGCGGCCTGCGCCATCGCCAACGTCCACTGCCGCGCCTCGGCATCGAGCCCCATCAGCTTCGGATGCACCTTGCCGTAGTGCGTCTGCCAGCCCTTCTCGATGTCGAGGTACTGCAGCAGCGCCACCGGTGCACGCGCCAGCAACCCGTAGGCGAGAGTGACGAAGAACGCGCGCGGCCAGGCGAACAGGCCGAGCAGCGACGCGCCGGCCGAACCGTAGAGCAGCCAACGCAGCGCTCCGCGCAGTTCCTCGCCTTCGAGGTGCCCGAACACGTAGGCCGCGGCACCAGCGACGGTGACGAGGCCGAACATCGGCACGAAGAAGGACGAGACGAACGGCGGCTTGCCGCCGGCGGCGAGGCGGCGGCCGAAGGCGAAGCCGAACACCGGCACCAGCCAGACGATGCCGAACGGGTTGCCGGGGCTGCCGGCTTCGCTCGAGAACCAGCGCGCATCCCAGCCGGCGCGCTCGCCGACGAAGCGCACCACCGTGACCACCAGCGTCAACGCCGAGGCGACCAGCAGCAGCGGCAGCACGCGCGGTTTCGAATCGTCCATGGCCGCATGGTCGCGCCGCGGCGGCGCCGGCTCAAGCGCGCAGATCGCGCGCGCCGGCGCCGACCCCGGCGACCTGCTGCAGCAGCGCCTGCGCACGCCGCAGGCCGATCGCCATGTGCGTGCCGTGCCAGCTGAAGTCGCGACCGTCGCAGAGCACGAGCCGCGCCGGGCCGAACGTCGCCGCCGCCGCCAGTTCGCGCTGCTGGGCGTCGTCGAAGGCCCAAGGTTCGCTGGCCAGCAGCACGACGTCGACGCCGCGCGCCACCGCCGCGTCCGGCGCCATCTCCGGATAGCGCGCCTCGGCATCGGCAGCGACGTTGGTGGCGCCACAGCAGCGCAGCACGTCGTGCACGAACGTGTCGCCGCCGACGGTCATCCACGGCTTGCGCCAGATCGCGTAGTAGACGCGCGGCGACGGCTGCGTGGCGGCGACGGCCATCGCCGCCAGCGACGCGACGGTGCGTTCCACCGCCGGCAGCGCGGCCCCCGGATCGCCGACGGCATGCGCCAGTTCGCGCAGCGCCACGACCGCTTCGGCGACGGTGCGCGGCGTCTGCAGCAGCACCGGCACCCGCGAGGCGAACCACTCGAGGTCCTCGGGCCGGTTCTCCTCGGCGTTCCCGAGCACGAGGCCGGGCTGCAGCGACATCACCTTCTCGCGATCGGGGTTCTTGGTGCCGCCGATGCGCGCGACGCCGGCGAGCCGATCCGGCGGATGCGTGCAGTAGCGCGTGCAACCGACCAGGCGATCGCCGGCGCCGAACGCGCACACGCTCTCGGTCGTGCTCGGCACCAGGCTGACCAGGCGCTGCGGCAGCACCGCGCGGTCAGCGACCATGGCGCAGGAACGCCGGCACGATGCGCCAGACGCCGTAGCCGAACCAGCGTTGCAGGGTCGCCAGCTGGTAGGCGTGGCGATGCACGTGCTCGTAGCTGGCGTCGCGGTGCTCGCTGCCGAGCGGGCAGGCGCTGCGCGATGCGCACAGGTCCTCGCAGCCGCCGGCCTGCCGGTGGGATGCACAGCTCGACACGTCCTGGTGCCCGTGGCCGTCGTGCACGCCCGCTGGGCAAGCCGTCACGCACGGTCGCGAGCACGAGGAACAGGGCTGGAAGTGGTCGCTGATCGACGCATCGCCGATCTCGCCGAACGGCCGCCCCTCGACCAGCACGACGCCGTGCAGCCGCAACCACGGTCCGTAGGTCGGATGCAGCAGCAGGCCGGAGACCGGCGACACCGTGCCGAAGCCGGCGCACTCGCCGAGGCGCCCGGTGTTCCAGCGCGGCGACGGCGGCAGCTCGACGACCTCGTTGCGCACGCCGTGGCGGGCCAGCTCGGCGGCCACGTGGTGCAGCCCGGCCAGCGCGAACGCTTCCGGCGTCGGCGCCGGCGAGCCGTTCGTGCGCGAGGCCTGGAACTGCTGCGCGAGCTGCCGGCCACCGCTGCCGAGCACCACGATCGTGCCACAATCGCGCATGCGAGCCGACAGGCGCTGCTCGCACGGCGAGCAGCTGTCGAAGCGCACGGCGTCGACCAGACCGAACAGG
>CANGSN010000193.1 GCA_947455805.1 Planctomycetota bacterium | reverse complement strand
CAACGCGCGTTGGCCCCAGCCGTGTGGTAGATGCGCCGCACGAAGTTCGCGCGCGGCTTCTGCACCAGCATGCAGCTGATGCCCTTCTGCCCGGCGCGGCCGGTGCGGCCGCTGCGGTGCACGTAGGTCTCGCCGTCGATCGGCGGATCGAAGTGCACGACCATCGTCACGTCGGCGATGTCGAGCCCGCGCGCCGCGACGTCGGTGGCGATCAGCGTGTGGATCGCCCCGCGGCGGAACGCGTTCAGCGTGCGCGTGCGCTGCGCCTGCGCCAGTTCGCCGTGGATCGGCAGCGCCAGGAAGCCGTCGCCGGCGAGTTCGTCGGCGAGTGCTTGCGTATCCTCGCGCGTGCGCACGAACACCAGCGTGCGCTGGTCGCCGGCGAGCAGCAGCAGGTTGACGAGCGCGCCGTAGCGTTCGCGCGCGGCGACCTTCAGCGCCACGTGCTCGATGTCGGCGTGCGCGCGGCCGACGGTGCCGTCGACCCGCAGCGGCTGCCGCTGGAAGCGATCCGCCAGTTCGCGCACCGCGTCGGGGAACGTCGCCGAGACCAGGTGCGTGCGGCGATCGGCCGGCAGGGCCTCGAGGATCGCGTCGAGCTCGTCCTTGAAGCCGAGGTCGAGCATCTGGTCGGCTTCGTCGAGCACGAGCTGGCGCACGACCGAGAGGTCGAGCGCCTGGTTGCTCAGATGGTCGAGCAGGCGACCGGGCGTGCCGACGACGACCGCGGGCCGCCGCGCCAGCTGCATGCGTTCGCGCGCGATGTTGGTGCCGCCGGTGACGACCGCGCACTGCACGCCGGGCACGTCGGCGAACAACCACGACAGCTCCTCCTTCACCTGCGCCGCCAGTTCGCGCGTCGGCGCGATCACCAGCGTCGTCGGCCCGGGGCGCCCACTCGGCTCGCCGGCGACGCGCGCCACCAGGGCGAGGCCGAGCGCCACCGTCTTGCCGGAGCCGGTCTGCGAACGGATGCGCAGGTCGCGCGCGCCGTCGTCGGCGGCGAGCACGGCGGCCTGCACCTCGGTCAGCTGCGTGAAGCCGCGCTGCTGCAGCGCCCGGCGCAGGACCGCGGGGACCGCGGCGAAGGGATCGACGGCGGCGGGTGTGTCGACGGCAGGTTCGGTGTCGCGGTCGGCCGCGCCGGCTTCGGAGTACATCCGCAGAGTGTCGACGATCGGCGGCGGCGCGTCCACCCACCCTTGCGTCGACACGTATCGTTTCGCGACGACAGCGGCGCCGAACGCGCCATCACGCCGACGGCATCGGCGGGCAGCAGACGACCGGCACGCTGCTGTGGCGCAGCACTTGGGTGGCGACCGAGCCGAGGCGGAACCGCTCGAACGCCGACTTGCCTTGCGAACCGACGAACAGGAAGTCGCCGTCGGCCGCCGCCGCGACGATCGCGTCGGCCACGTTCTCGGCGGTCTGCACCAGCACCCGCGCCGGTGGCGTCAGCTTGGCGGCGAACGCAGCCAGCTCCTGCTTCGCCCGCGCGACGTCGCCCGGCACGTCGTCGGTGAACGCCGGGCCGAGCACCGGATCGCACACGACGTGCAGCAGCACGAGCTCGGCCTGCAACTTCACCGCCCACGCACGGGCGAGTTCGACCGCAGCATTGCCGGAGGCGGACCGATCGGTGGCAGCGTAGATCTTCACCCGTGCATTGTGGACCCGACCGCGTTCGATGCCAGTGGCCGCGCGGCCCGTCAGCCGAACTGCAGCCAGAGCACGAAGCCGAGGGCGACCAGCAGCAGGGCCAGCACGACCCGGCTCATGCGGCGCATCAGCCAGTCGTAGGTGGGCTTGCCGAAGCGATCGAGCAGCCAGACCGTCAGGTAGATGCGCGGGAAGCGGCTGGTGATCGACCCGAGCAGGAACACCCAGAAGTCGACCTTGTCGGCGCAGACACCGGCGAACACCGTGAAGATCTTGTAGGGCAATGGCGTGAAGCCGCCGAGCCACACCCACAGGAAGGCGTTGCCGCCGTAGTAGTCGCTGACCCTGGCGAACCACTCCGGCGTGAAGCCCGGCACGTGCTCGAACGCGAACTCGCGCAGCCCGTGCTCCCACAGCCAGTACCCCATCGCGTAGCCGGCGACCCCGCCGAGCACCGACGCCGCCGAGCACCAGAACGCGTAGAACCAGCGCCGCTCCGGCTTCAGCAGGACCATCGGCACGTAGAGCACTTCCGGCAGGATCGGCGAGCAGCAGGCGTCGGCGAACGACAGCAGGCACATGAAGAACAGCGCGAAGCGGCTCGCGGCCAGGCGCTGCATGCGCGCTCGGAACCCACTCGGTGCGTTCCCTTCCAGGCGGCTCTCGGTCGCCACTGGCGGTTCGCTGGGCGAGGGATTCACGAATCCCCCGGAAGGCGGCGCCGGAGACCGCCGACGGCGCCCCGCGACCGAGCAGCGAACGGCGAGACGGCGGAAACCGTCGGGTTCCTGCTGCACATGCCGCTGCGCTCGCTCATGCGCCGACTCAGGGTGCTGTCGTCTTGCGTGTCCGCAGCACGCGGAACGCGATCACGCCGAGCGTCAACGCCGTCAGCGGCAGCACGAACTGCAGCATCACGCGGCCGTAGTCGTCGCGCACCGCGTGCTTCTTGGCGTCGAGCACGAGGTAGGCCGTGTAGGCGGCGTAGTAGAGCAGGAACAGCACGCCCTCCCACCGTGGGATGGTGAAGCCACGGGCGAAGAACGGCAGGCAGGCGACGGCGACGCCGATCATCACCGGGATGTCGAAGTGGGCCATCGACTCGAGCACCGACAGACCGGCCGGCGCCACCATGCCGGAGACGCCGAGCACGCCCATGATGTTGAACAGGTTGCTGCCGACGACGTTGCCGACCGCGATGTCGCGTTCGCCCTTCCAGGCGGCGGTCAGCGACGTGGCAACCTCCGGCAGCGAGGTGCCGGCGGCGACGATGGTCAGGCCGACCACGACGTCGTCGACTCCCAACCACTTGGCGAACGCGACCGCGCCGTCGACCAACCAGTTCGAACCGAGCACGAGCAACGCGAGGCCACCGACGATGAAGCCGATGCTCTGCCACATCGGATGCTGCTTCTCCGCCTCGCCGCCGAACTCCTGTTCGTATTCAGCCTCGACCGCCTTCGACTCGCGGCGGCTCTGCCGGATGATCCAGATGGTGTAGGCGACCAGCGAACCGAACATCAAGGCGCCGTCGACCCGCGTCAGCAAGCCGTCGCGCGCGATCAGCCACAGCACGATCGAGGCCAGGATCATCAGCGGCACGTCGCGGCGCACGAGCTGCTGGGCGACCACAAGCGGCGTGATCAGCGCTGAGGCGCCGATGATGAACAGCACGTTGAAGATGTTGCTGCCGACGACGTTCGCGACCGCCATGTCGGCGGCACCCGACCATGCCGCCTGCACGCTGACCGCCATCTCCGGCGCGCTGGTGCCGAAGGCGACGACCGTGAGGCCGATGACCAGCGACGACACCCCGGCGGCGAGCGCCACGCGCGAGGCGCCCTTGACGAGCCAGTCGGCGCCGACGACCAGGAGTACGAGACCGATGACGAACAGAACGACGGTGAGCCAGTCCATGCGGTGTTTCCCGACGATCGCGGGGCGAACAGGGTAGCGAGCGGATCGGGCCCACGCACCGGCGGACGTGTGAAGTCGCCGGCGCGGAAATGCCGATGCCATCGGCCGAGAGGCCCGGACACCCAAGGCCCGTCCGCCCCCCGCCCCGCATGCACACGATCCTGATCGGCGCCCCGGTCCGCCAAGAGTCCGCCATCCTGCGCGAGTTCCTGCGCTCGCTGGCGGAGCTCGACACGACCGGCCTGCGCGTCGAGTTCGCGTTCGTCGACGACAACGTCGAGGCGGCCTCGACGACGCTGCTGCAGGAGTTCGCGGCCGCGCAGCCGACACTGCTGCTCGACGGCGGCGATGCCCCCGAGGTCTACCAGAAGGACGAGTACGGCCACGTCTGGAACGACGAGCTGATCTGGAAGGTCGCGCGGTTCAAGGACACGCTGCTCGACCACGCGCGGCAGCAGGGCCACGACTTCGTGTTCCTGGTCGACAGCGACCTCGTGCTGCACCCGCAGCTGCTGCGCCACCTGGTGGCGCAGGGCGTCGATGTCGTCAGCGAGGTGTTCTGGACGCGTTGGGCGCCGGGGCTGCCCGATCGTCCGCAGGTGTGGCTGCGCGACCAGTACACGTTGCACCGCCAGCGCCGCGACGAGGTGCTGCCGCAGGAGGAGATCGACAAGCGCAAGCAGGAGTTCTTCCTCGAACTGCTGCGGCCGGGCCTGCACGAGGTCGGCGGCCTCGGCGCCTGCACGCTGCTGAGCCGGCGCGCGCTGCTGGCCGGCGTCAACTTCCAGGCGATCCCGAACCTCGGCTTCTGGGGCGAGGACCGCCACTTCTGCATCCGCGCCGCGGTGCTCGGCCTGTCGCTGCACGCCGACACCTGCTATCCGCCGCTGCACGTCTACCGCGCGAGCGAACTGCCGCGCGTGCAGGCGTTCCGCGAGGCGCGGCCGCTGATGCAGCAGCGGGTGGAGGCGCTGGCCGCGTTCCGCGCCGGCATCACCGCCTGGGGCACCACGCACCACGCCACCACCGACGGCCGCGAAGGCCTCGGCGCGTTCACGCCCGGCATGCAGCAGAACCTGCTGCTCGGCGCCGGCGACCGCGTCGCCATGGCGCGCCGCCAGCGCAGCGTCGTGCGTTCGCACGTCGTCTGGCTGGCGCAGAAGGACCTCGACGACGGCGCCATGCAGATCGGCGGCACGTTGGTGCGCGAAGGCAGCCACGACGGCGTGCCGTTCCGCGACGACTTCGGCGTGCTGGCGACGATGCGCGACGAACGCGGCACAGGCGCGTTCCGCATCGCCGACCTGCAGCTGCAGCGCGTGCACGAGAAGCTGCAGGTGCCGATCGTGCGCAAGACGCAAGGCAACCGCGTGCTGCTGTCGATGCTGGTGCGCGACGAGGCCGGCCGCTTCCTGCGCTCCGTGCTCGCCGACGCCGCGCGCTACGTCGACGAGGTGCTGATCGTCGACGACGGCAGCACCGACGACAGCGTCGCCGTCTGCCACGAGGCGCTGCGCTCGGTGCCGCACACGGTGGTGTCGCTCGGCAAGTCGCAGTTCCACGACGAACACCGCCTGCGCCGGCTGCAGTGGGAACTGGCGCGCGCCCGCCGCCCCGACTGGATCCTGTGCCTCGACGCCGACGAGATGTTCGAGCCGCGCATGACGCAGGCGATGCGCGGGCTGATCGACCAGGATCGCTTCGACGCGATCGCGTTCCGCCTGTTCGACTTCTGGGACCAGGACCACTACCGCGACGACGCGCTGTGGCGCGCGCACCGCACGTTCCGCCACTTCCTGGTGCGCAACCTGCCGACGCTCGACGACGCGTTCCAGACGACGGCGCAACACTGCGGGCGCTGGCCGCTCGCCATAGGCCGGCTGCGCACGGCCACCAGCGACCTGCGGCTGAAGCACTTCGGCTGGGCGCTGCCGGCCGATCGCGTACGCAAGTTCGAACGCTACCGGCAGCTCGACCCGAACGGCGCGCACGGCAACCCGGCGCAGTACGCGTCGATCCTCGACCCGACGCCGAACCTCGTGAAGTGGACGGAGTGACGATGAGCACGCTGCTGCCCCGTCCCATGGTCGCCCGCGCCGATGCGGGCACGCGGCCCGAGACGCCGACGTCGCCGCCGAGTTCGGCGAACGTCCAGGTCGGTCCCGACGTGCGCGTGGTGCCGCTGCACAACGCGTTCGGCGCCGTGCTGCCGCCGCTCGATCCGCTGGCGCATCGACTGCTCGGCGTTCCCGCCGAGCGCGTGCTCGACCTCGCTGCCGTGCAGGTGCAAGGCCTCGACCTGACGGCGCTGCCGTTCGCCGACCACCAGTTCGAGGTCGCCATCTGCCGCGGCGTGCTCGACGAAGTCGCCGATCCCGCCGCCGTCTGCCGCGAACTGCAGCGCGTCGCCCGCCGCGGCGTGATCGAGTTGCCGCAGCGCGTGGCTGCGATCACGCTCGGTTGCGCCCCGACCACGCAATGGCTCGCGTCCGTCGTCGACGGCGCGCTGGTGCTGCAGCGCCGGCCGTTCGTGCGCCACCCGTTCGGCCAGCCGCGCCTGTCGCCCCTGGCGCAGAGCGGCGACGGCCAGCTGCTGCTGCTGTGGCAGCTGCGCAACGCCGCGAACGTCACGTTCTGCTGGGAGGACGGCTTCGACTGCGAAGTGCACGACGACGGCGGTTACCGGACCGACGACGACGAACAGCTCGGCCTCGCCTGGCTCGACGTCGCCGAGTGCAGCATGCGCTGGCAGCACGGCGACCTCGACGCCCAGCGCCGCGCGGCGGAACGCGCGTGCAGCCTGCTGCCGCAGTCGGCGCGCGCGCGCTACGTGCTCGGCCAGTGGCT
>CANGSN010000192.1 GCA_947455805.1 Planctomycetota bacterium | reverse complement strand
GGCGAACAGCGTCACCATCGCCACCGGCAGGGCGTAGGCCGCGGCGATCATCGGTAGAGGCCGCGTTCGGCCAGGTAGGAGCGCACCGACGGCGGCAACTCCGGCAGGTCGCGTTCGCCGGCGCGCCAGCGGGCCCGCAGGTCGCTGGCGGCGACGGCATCGGCCGGCAGGTCGAGCACGTGGGCGGCGATCGCCGCGCGCTGGGGCTCGGTCACCGGCAGCTTCGCCAGCACGGCGGCGTCGATCGGGTGACCGAGGCGCGGGTAGGTCACGACCTGGCAGCTGGCGAGCAGACGCTCCGGGTCGCGCCAGGTGGGCAGCAGCGGCAGGTTGTCGCTGCCGATCAGGAAGAACAGGGTGCGGCCAGGGTTCTCGGCCGCCAGTTCGGCCAGCGTGTCGACGGTGAACGACGGACCATGGCGGCGCAGTTCGCGGTCGTCGACGACGACGCCGGGCAGGTCGGCGAAGGCGAGCCGGCACATCGCCAGGCGGTCGCGGGCCGGGGCCATGTCGCGGTCGCGCTTGTGGGGGTGGTCGCCCGCGGGGATCACCAGCAGGCGTTCGATCGGCAGGCGCGACAGGGCCGCCGCCGCCAACCGTCGATGCGTCGTGTGCGGCGGATTGAACGAGCCGCCGAGCACGGCGAGGCCGTTCCGGGGTCGGTCCCCCGACGGGCCTTCGGCAGCGATGTCGTCCGAGCGCATGGCCCGCGCAGCCTAGGAGTTCGGCCGGTGGGGTGCGAGCCGGCGCCGCCGCACGGCCGCCGATCGGGCGGGTCCGCTGCCGGCGACGTGGCGGCGAAAAGTCGGTTGCAGTGTCCGCTCGGGTCCGCTAGCGTCCCGCGACTCCGCCACAGCCCTCTCGTCGGCGGCTTCCCCTCAGCGACCCCTCTTCCGCACAGACAATGCGCAAGCTCGCACTCGTCCTCACCCTGTTGCCCCTCGCCGCCTGCTCGTCCTTCGGCTGGGAAGGCCAGGGTGCCGGTCTCACGCCCGAACAAAAGAAGCGCGGCCTCAAGGACGTGACGGCGCTGAGCAACGAATACAACTCGCAGCAGTTCTTCCGCGAGGTTCGTCGCCGCAGCGATGGCCGCAACAATGCGTTCGGTCGCGACCTGATGCGCATCTCGGACTTCATCGATCGCCACGTCTGGAACTACGACGTCAACGACATGTACGTGAACTACCCGTCGGACACGACCAAGCTCGAGCACACCGCTCGCTTCGGTCTGGTGACGGTCAGCAGCCTGCCGCTCGTCGACGAGATCACGAACCGCTGAGCGAGCGCGCGTCTTCCGCGCGTCGCACCCGACTCGGCTCGCATGTGGCTCGGCCACCTGCGAGCCGCGTCGTTTCCGGTGATCAGGTCGGCGGCGAGCAGATCCGCGGCGAGCAGATCCGCGGCGAGCCGGTCGGCGGACGCGGCGATCCACCGGGCGTCGCGCGGTCACTGGGTTACGGCGTCGCCGTGCGCAAGCCACCGCGGATCGGCGTCCAGCCGACGCTGCAGCCGAGTTCGGTGAACCACTGCGCCGCGGCGTCGGCGCAGGTGAAGCCGAACCAATACGAGTCGTCGACCGGCACGAAGCCGAACCCGAGGTCCTGCCGCCGCACCATGGCGCTCGCTCCGGCGTCGAACTGCGCCTGCAGGCGCTGCCGCAGTTCGCGCGCCTTCTGTGCGTCGACGACGACCGGCGACAGCGTCGTCCACCACGCGGCGGCGCGCAGTTGCCGTTCGTCGCGCGCGCCGAACGTGCGGCGGCCGAGCGCGCCCTGCGTCGGCCACAGCACCGTCGCGAACACGCGGTACCACGCGTCGTTGCCGAGTGCGAACCAGTTCCAGTCGCCGTAGCCGAACTCGACGAACTCGTCGTCGGGGCCGAGCGGCGGCAGCACGACGCCGGTGTGCATCGCTTCGCTCAGCAGAAACACCGTCGTCGGTTCGCGCGGTGTCGATGGCGGAGTGATCGTCGACGTGCAACCGAACACCGGGATCGGCAGTAGGACCAGCGCGAGCACCAGCAGCCGCCGGCGCCATCCCCGCCAGCCGGGGGACGCAGATCCTGCGGCGACGTCGGCCATCGGCTCCTCAGCGCTTCTGCCAGTGACCCAGCACGCGCTTGCGCGCGGCCGGCGCCGGCAGTTCGTAGGGGTGGAGCTGCACACGACGGAACGGTCCGAGCCGCTCCGGCGCCGGCGCGTCGGCGTCGAGCCACAGCACCAGGTGGCCACCGGGGCGCACCAGCGGGTCGGCCAGTTCGGCGCAGCGCTCGGGCGGGGCGACGGCGCGCGCGGTCACCAGGTCGAACGCGTGCCGCAGGTCGCGGCGCAGGCCCGGAGCCTGTTCGGCGTCGAGATGCAGCGTCTCGATGCCATCGCAGCGCGCCTGCACGAGGCAGCCGCCGATCGCGCGCAGCTTCTTGCCGGTGCGGTCCATCAGCACCATCGACATGCCCGGGTGCAGCGTGGCGACGGCGACGCCGGGGAAGCCGTTGCCGGTGCCGAGGTCGAGCGCGTGGCGCGGGTGCAGCTGCGTGCGTGCGAACGCGAGGCCGTCGAGCACGTGCAGCACGACCGCTTGTTCGCGGTCGCGCACGGCGGTCAGGTTGATCTGCTCGTTGATCGTCAGCATCGCGTCGAGGTAGGCGAGCAGCCGTTCGGCGCGCGGTTCGTCGAGGTCGGCGCCGAGCGCCTTGGCGCGCGCGACGAGCTGCTTGGCATCGGTCGTGGTCACACGCGCGATCTTCGCGCCGACGCCGCCACAAGCAACGGCGGCGACGGATCGCAGTGCCGGGGCGCGTGCCTCAGTTGCGGGCCCGGCGTTGCCGCAGCAGGCGCAGGGCCGGCTTGGCGATGGCGAGCGCTCCGCCGGACATCGCCACCAGCAGCCGCGCCGTGCCGGTCGGCGCGAACGCGAGGTCGACGGCGAGCAGCCCCAGCAGCAGGGCGAAGGCGAGCCCGCTGCCGCGCACCAGCACAGTGAGCAGCCGCCGCAGCGGCAGTCCGAGGTAGTCGATCACCGCCCAGCACGACCACAGCAGCGCTGCCGTGATGCCGAGGATCGTCGCCGCGGCGAAGCCGAGCGCGCCCCATTGCAGCGCGGCGGGAATGCCGGCGCCGTAGACGATCAGGCAGCGCAGGGTCTGCGCGTTGCGGTCGATGCTCGGTTTGCCGACCGCCCACAGCAGCGGGCCGACCACCGCGCACAAGCCGGCGACGCCGCCGTGCGCACACAGCAGCGCGAACAGGCCTGGCACGACGCCGTACTGCTCGCTGAACAGCAGCAGCGGCAGGGTGTCGCCGCACCACGCCATGGCGATGGTCAAGGCGCCGCCGAGCACCAGGAACGCCTGCACCGCCTGCAGCCAGGCTTCGGTCAGGCGGGCGCGGTCCTGGCGCAACTGGGCGTAGGCCGGCACGGCTACAGCGCCGACGACGCGCAGGAACACGTCCTCCGGCAGCCGCGCCAGCTTGCTGGCGAACTCGTACTGCCCGAGCGTGCGGTCGTCGCCGACCAGCTTGTGGAACACCATCGCCGGCGCGCTGAACACCATCAGCAGCACGAACGGAGCCCCGGCGGCGCCGAGGTTGTAGTGCAGCAGTTCCTTGACGGCGCCGCGGTCGAGGCAGAAGCGGGGCCGGTGCGGTGCCGCCCAGTAGCCGAGCAGGCTGCGCAGCAGCGGGTTCGCCATGTGGCCGATCACCAGCGACCACGCGGCCAGGCCCTGCGCCGCCAGCGCGATCGTCGTCGCCGTGGCGAGCAGTGCGGCGGTGAAGTCGGCGACGACGAGGCGGCGGAAGTCGAGGCTCTTCATCGCCACCGCGCGCGCCGGGCTCTGCAGCGCGTCGAGCAGTCCGGTGAACGACAGGCACAGGAACATGCCCGGCAGCCAGTAGGTCGCCGACTCGGGCGAGGCGAAGAAGTCGCCGAGCGGCCACGACAAGGCGCACAGCACCGCGCAGACACCGAGCGCGCGCAGCAGTCGCACGGTGAACACCGTGTCGAGGTAGCGTCGGTCGGTGCCGCGCTCGGAGACGATCGTGGTCTGTTCGCCGACGAACGTCGTCAACGCTTCGACGATGCCGATGCCGACGGTGACGACGACGAAGGCCGCGACGTCGGTCGGGGTGATCCAGCCGCTCCGGGCCAGCACGATCGGCTGCACCAGCACGACGGCGCGTTGGCCGCCGACGCCGAGCAGCTGCCAGAACAGGCTCTTCATCGTGCGCTGGCGCAAGGTGCCGCCAGCCGCTGGGGAGGCGTTGGCCAGCGGGGTGCCGTTCGTCGGCTCGCTGCCGCTCATCGGCTCGCCTCCGGGGCCTGGGCGAAGGCCTTGTGCACGGCGTCGACGCCGAGTTCGGCATCGATCCATGCGACGTCGGGCAACCGTCGCAGCCACGTCGTCTGCCGCCGGATCAGCTGGTGGGTGTTGCGGCGGATCCGGTTGCGCAGCTCCATCGCGTCCTTGTAGCGACCGCGCAGGAAGTCGCGGCACTCGGCGTAGCCAATCGCGGCGCCGGCCGTCATCGAGAAGCCACCGCTGCGTTCGATCGCCTCGGTTTCGGCGAGCAGGCCCTGCGCGAGCATCGCCTCGGTGCGCCGCTTCACGCGCGCGTGCAGGTCGTCGCGCGGGCGGTGCACGACGACGATGCGGCACGGCCGCGCCCAATCGGCGCGGTCGAAGTGGTCCTGCTGTTCGCTGATCGGTTTGCCCGTCAGCTCGAGCACCTCGAGCGCGCGCACGAGCCGGCGTCGGTCGCGGCGGTGGATGCGCGATGCGGCCACCGGATCGCGGCGCGACAACTCTTCGTGCAGGCTGCCCGGCTGCTGCTCTTCCTGCGCCTCGAGCCGCGCGCGCAGCGCATCGTCGCGACCCGGGCCCTGCATCATGCCCTTGAAGAAGGCCATCAGGTACAGCGGCGTGCCGCCGACGAACAACGCGCCGCGGCCGCGCTGCTGCAGGTCCTGCAGCGTGCGTTCGGCGGCCTCGCACCAGCGCGCCGTGTCGAACGTCTCGTGCGGCTCGACCAGGTCGATCAGATGGTGCGGCACGCGCGCGCGATCCGCGGCGTCGGGTTTGGCGGTGCCGATGTCCATGCGCTGGTAGACCGCCATCGAATCCATCGACAGGATCTCGAGTCCGAGCCGGGCCGCCAGCTCGACGGCCAGCGCCGTCTTGCCGGACGCGGTCGGGCCGGACACGACCCAGAGCGGGGGGATGGAGGTGGGGGGCGACAAACGTGGGGGCGAGCGGGCCGGGAAGTTAGCGTCTCCGCCCTTCCGCGTCTCCGATGGCTCCCGTAGCTTCTTCGGCCCGCATGATCGCGCTCATCTCCGACATTCACAGCAACGTCGAAGCGTTGACGGTCTGCCTGCAGGAGATCGAGCGACTGGGCTGCAAGCGCATCCTGTGCCTGGGTGACGTCATCGGCTACGGGCCGCAGCCGCGCGACACGCTGCGCACGATCATGCAGCGCTGCGAGTTCTCCCTGCTCGGCAACCACGAGCACGGGGCGATGTTCTACGCCTCGGACTTCAACCCCCGCGCCCGCGCGGCGATCGACTGGACCCGCGACCAGCTGAGCCGCCGCGACTGCCCGCGCGAGGAGAACATGAAGTTCTGGAACTACCTCGACCAGATGAAGAAGGAGCATCGCGAGGGGCAGATGCTGTTCGTGCACGGGTCGCCCCGCGATCCGGTGCGCGAATACCTGGTGCCGCGCGACGCCACCGACAAGCAGAAGATGGACGAGTGCTTCGCCAAGATGGGCGACGCGAAGCTGTGCTTCGTCGGGCACAGCCACGTGCCGGGCGTGTTCCTGCGGTCGGGCGCGTTCCTCCTGCCGTCGGACATCGGCATGGAGTGGAAGGTGAACGAGCCGGCGATGGTCAACATCGGCTCGGTCGGCCAGCCGCGCGACGGCGACCCGCGCTCGTCGTTCGTCACCTACGACGGCGACGGCAGCGGCGGCACCGTGCGCTTCCATCGCCTCGAATACGACACCGCGGCGACGATGGCGAAGATCCGCGCCGTGCCCGAGCTCCCCGAATACCTCGCCGAGCGTCTCGCCCAAGGGCGTTGAGCGCCGTCGCCACCGCGAAGAAGCCGCGCCTCGTCGCGCGCCCCGTTCTCCTCATGTCGATGCTGTTGCGTCTCCTGTCGTTCGTGCTGTGCATCGCGCTGCTGCGCGGCCAGGGCGACACGTTCTTCCACCAGTTCGGCGAGCCGGGAACGACCGGCAGCTTCCGCGCGCAGTTCGTGCGCGCCGGTGCCGGCATCTACTTCCTGCAGAGCACCGACCACTGGCGCACGCTGGCGGCGAAGCAGGCGTTCCTGCAGGCGCAGCCGGAGCAGCGCGTCACCGGCGACTACCTGATGCTCGCCTACCACGAGAACGACCACGCGCTGCGGTTGTTCCTGGCGGCG
>CANGSN010000191.1 GCA_947455805.1 Planctomycetota bacterium | reverse complement strand
TGCTGCCGTGGATGCCGCTCGGCGGCGCCACCAGCGCCGCCGCATCCGAACTCAACCTGCCGCTCGGTGTGCCTCTGCACACGAACGTGCGCGCGACCGACATCGGCGGCCAGACCAGCGCCGTCGCCAGCAGCGACGGCGTCGTCGCCGGCCAGCAGTGGGCCGCGGTGCGCGAGGACGGCTCCGAGGCGCCGCCGCCGGGCGGCCACCTCGCCAGCGTCGACCGCGCCGGCATCACCTGGACGTTCGGCAAGCCGGTGCTCTGCGGCCGCTTCGCCAACGGCGACTGGTGGGTCGTGGGCCCGGTCGAGATCGTCGACATCAAGCCGCGCTGTGTGACCGACGGCGTGCGCGTGCTGCACGGCTCCGCGATCAACCCCGATCCGAAGTCGCTGACGCAGAGCTACGACAACGCGATGTTCGGCGACGGCGCCGACGGTCGCTACGACCCGCGCGGCAACGTCGCCCTCGGCGTCGGCCGCGAGACGCCGCTGCTGCTGCCGCCCGGCACGTCGCTGGTGTCGACGATCAGCCATCCGCAACCCGGCCAGCTGCCGCAGCTCGAGAGCTGTGCGGTGCTGACCGTGCTCGCCGAGCAACCGCCGGGAGGCGCCTTCCGCCCGCCGTACTGCGGCACCGACAAGCAGTGCCGCTGGCTCGCCAAGGACCTCGACCTGTCGCGGCTCGCGCGCCTCGAGGCCGTCGAAGGCATGCCGCTGCTCGACGACCTGCGCCAGCAGTTCGCGTTCACCTGGCTCGACCACCTGCCCGGCTGGACCGGCGGCTACCTGCACCCGCGCAACAACATGCCGGACTACGGCCGCGACCTCGCCGACCTCGTCGGCCAGGCGGCGCTGGCGCTGCAACTCGACGTGCCCGACGAACAGAAGCGGCCGCTGGCGATCGCCATGGTGCAGCTCGGCCTCGACGTCGCCGGCATCGTGCAGAACGGCGGCAGCTTCGTCGCCGACGGCGGCAGCGGGGCGGGCCGCAAGTTCCCACTGCTGCTCGCCGGCGCCCTGCTGCACGACGATGCGCTGCTCGATCTCGCCCTCACGAAGAAGTACGCGTTCGCCGAGGACGCGCAGACGTTCTTCGTCGCCGAGACCGCGCCCGGCGTGATCAACGGTGGCTTCGGCGGCTACGGCCCCGAGGACGTAGGCCTCGCCGAGTGGGGCAACCGCCACGCCATCGACCCGAGCCTCGACCAGAAGGCGTGGGCCGGCGATCCCTACCGCCGCTGCTGCACGGCGAACGTCTGGGGCGGCTTCGTGCTGGCGGCGCGCGCGATGAAGCTGGAGAAGGCCTGGGGCCACGATCCGCTGTTCGACTACGTCGATCGTTACCTGCAGGTCGAACCGCGCGGCGAGTGGACGCGCTGCTGGAGCCGCTTCACCGAGCGCATGTGGGATCGCCACCGCGAGAGCTTCTGACTGCTCTCGACGAGCGCGCTCTCAGCCTTCGAGCAGGTCGCGGAAGAGCGCCAGCGTGTCCTTCTCCGCCGGCACGACCTTGCCGTCGGACTTCGCCACCAGCTCCGCCGCCTGCAGGAACAGCTGGCGATGCGCCTTCGGCACCGAGGTCGGATCGACTTCTTCGACGTTCGGCGGCACGCGCAGCCACTGCTCGACCTGCTTCAGCTCGGCGTCGGTCAGCGCCAGGCGGCCGGCGATGCGCATCACCAGGTCGCGCTCCTGGCGCGCGACCTTGAGGTCGGTCCAGACGAACGAGCACACGAACTTCATCAGGTTCATGCGCTCCGCGGCGGTCATCTTCATGCGCGCAGTGGACCGCCGCGGGGCCGCGAACGCCAGCGGCTCACGGGCAGCCGGTGCCGGCCGCGCGCACGCGCACGCCGTTGCTGGCGACCAGGAAGCCGAGCACCGGGCCGTTGGCCGCGATCTCGAACGCCTGCACCGCGAGGTCGGTCGGCGACAGCGCCGCCGGGATCGGCAGCGCGAACGAGGCCTGCCCGGACGCGTTCGCCTGGATCGGGAACGCGCCGATCAGCGTGGCGCCGTCGACGTACTGCGTGCAGCCGCCGCCGAGCGACACCGCGGCCGGCAGCGACGCGAAGGCGAAGGCGACGAACGCGTTCGGCGTGCCGCTGGTCTGCAGCGCGTAGGCGAGGTTCGGCGACGACGGCAGGCCGTTGGCGAACAGCGACGGCGAGCCCGGGCAACCGGCGCCGAGGTACTCGGTGCCGAGCAGGCCCGGCACCGTCGTCGGCACCGCGACACTGAGGGCGCCCGGGCCGATGCGCGCTTCGTCGATCGTCATCGTGCCGGCGACCGGTGCGGCGTCGCAGTCGAACCACACGTTGTAGATCGTGTTCCAGTCGTGCGAATTGTTGGCCGCGCCGAGGAACGCCAGCTCGCCGCCGCTGCGGCTCACTTGCCAGTCGTTCAGCGGATCGGTGTCGAGGTCGCGGAAGCCCGCGGCGACGACGCGCGCGGACGCACAGACCGGCAGGCGGAAGGCGGCGCCGCCGCGGCCGTTGTCCTGGTTGTGGATCGCGTACTCGTAGTGCCACAGGCCGTTGACCGGACCGGTGACCCTGACGCCGACGACGAAGTGGCCGTCGTCGTTGCCGTTGCGCGCCTGCGTGACGGTGGCGCCGCTCCAGCGGTTCAGCACCGAGCCGGCGACGAACGTGCCGCCGGCGGTCAGCGACGTCGTCCACCCGCTGCCGTTCCAGGTGATGTTGAGCGGGCGCGAGCCCATGTTGTTCGAGCGCACGTCGCCCGGCTCGCCGATGACGCTGACGTGGCTCTGGCCATAGAAGGTCGCACCAGGCACTGCGAGTTCGGCCTCGCGCACCAGCATGCGGTTCTTGAACTGGTCCCAGCCGGCGGTCGACAGCGAGTAGACGCCGTCGCTCGCCGCGGCGCCGCCGACCGACGGATCGCCGCTGTCGAACAGGCTGCCGACCGGGTTCCAGTTGCCGGTCCACGGATCGACCTCGGTGGTCGGGCCGAGCGTGCCCTGGTTGCCGTTGAAGCCGGTCGTGTAGACGTCGATGCAGCCGACGCGGAACGTGTTCGCAGGACCGCTGGTGCAGGTGCCGCACGGCCCGCTGCCGAGGTTGAACGCGATGCGCGAGTGCTTCATGGGCGCCTTGTTCGAGACCTGCACCATGCGCCCGCCGCTCTCGCGCGCGATCAGGAAGCCGATGCGCGGGTAGGTCGCGAGCATCAGGCCGCCGGAGCTGCCGAGCCACGGGATCGGCACCGTGCCGTTGTTGCACATCGAGTGGCCGATCGCGATCGCGATCTCGCCGTTGGGGTAGGCGGAGCCGCGCCGGCCGTAGATCGTGGGCGAGCCGACCTCGTAGATGCGGATGTCGGTGCCGGGGACGGCGGTGCTCTGCGCCGCGAGGGCGGCGGCGAGCAGGGGAAGGACGACGATGGAGAGGGGTCGCATGAGACGTGCAGTTCGCCGCGCCACGCTGGCTACGTCAAGGTGCGCAGGCAGATCGCGGGAAAGCTCCACGCCGGTTGCCAGCGGCCCGCGCGCCCGCACATGATCCGCTGGCCATGAAAAACCTCCTCACCGCGTTCGTCGTCACCGTTTCCCTGTTCGCGTTCGCCGGCTGCGCCTCGAGCAGCAAGGCCACCGGCCCGAACGGAGCCTGCTGCAACATGTGCCCGGTCTCGAAGGAGCCCCTGAAGGCCGACTGCCCGACCGCCGACTACGCCGGCACCAAGGTCGGCTTCTGCTGCGAGAAGTGCCAGACGAAGTGGACCACCATGAGCGACGCCGACAAGAAGGCGGCGTTCGACGCCTGCTGCGCTGCGAAGTGATCGCTGCGGGATCACCACCGCGTGATCCCGACCACCGCGAACCGCCGCAAGGCGGGCGCCACACCGGCGCGCTCGGCATCCCGGGCGCGCCGGTTCTGTTTCGCCTGCAGGGTTTTTCGGCGGAAGTACGAGGCCTGGTTCCCCTCTCTGCATGAACCCCATCCTCTTCACCCCCCTGTCCTGCCTGCTGCTGTTCCTGCTGCCGCGCTTGCCGGCGCAGCAGTGCTTCCACTTCGGCTCGTTCCCCGTGCCGGCACAGCTCGAAGCGAGCCCGTGGACGCTGCCGTGCGCGTCGTGGCCCGAGTGGCACCTGCTGACGCCGGCCCACGACGCGCCGGCTCCGCACCAGGGCTTCGCACCGGGCAACGCGTCGGCGCGGCCGCGCCTGCTCGTCCGCTACCGCTGCACCGGCTTCCTGCTGCTGCCGGTGCTGCCCGACCACGTGCGCACCAGCGGCTACGTGATCCACCAGCCCGAGTACCCGTGCCTCAGGCCTTGAGCACGTGCCCTTCGCGGCGCGCGAGCCACAGGCTGCAGACCAGGTCGCTGGTCACGTTCGGGATCGTGCGCGTCATGTCGACGAGGCGGTCGACACCGAGGATCAGCGCCAGCAGTTCCGGCGGCACCTGGATCTGCGCCAGCACGACGGCGAGCAGCGGCAGCGAACCGCCGGGCACACCCGCGGCGCCGATCGCGGTCAGCACCGCCATGCCGACGACCATCGCCTGCGTCGCCAGACTCAGGTCCTGGCCGTAGACCTGCGCCAGGAACAGGATCGACACGCCCTCGAACAGCGCGGTGCCGTTCATGTTCATCGTGGCGCCGAGCGGCATGACGAAGCCGGCGATCTCCTTCGGCACCCCGAACTCGTCGGTCGCCGTGCGGATCGTCGTCGGCATCGTCGCGTTCGACGACGAGGTCGAGAACGCGGTGACGATCAGCGTGCGGCAGCCGCGGTAGAAGCGGCCCGGAGCGATGCCGGCGAAGACCTTCGCCAGCAGCGTGATGACGACCAGTTGGTAGAACACGAGCCCACCCATCGCCGTCAGGAAGTAGACGCCGACGAGCTTCATGACGTCGATGCCGAGCTTCGCCGTGGCGTGGAAGATCAGGCAGGCGACGCCATATGGCGCCAGCTGCATGACCCAGCCGAGCACGCGCACGCACAGCTCGTAGATGCCCTCGAGCAGTTCGCGCAAGACGCGCGTGCGCTCCGCCGGCAGCCGGATCGCCGCGGCACCGAGCACCAGCGCGAAGAAGATCAGGCCGAGCACCTTGCCGTTGTCGGCGGCGGCACCGACGACGTTGCGCGGCACGATGTCGACCAGCATCTGGATCCAGCCCTTGGCCTGCGCGCCCTGCTGGATGCGCGCCTGCGCGTCGCCGAGGTACTGCGCCTTGATCTGCGCGGCGACCTCCGGCGACACCGCCTTGCCCGGCGCGATCACCGTCACCAGGAAGATGCCGAGCAGCACCGCCGCGGTCGTCGTCACCAGGAACCACAGCAGCGTGCGGCCGCCGAGGCTGCCGAGCTTCTGCACGCTGCCGAGCCCGGCGACGCCGAGGAACAGCGAGCTGAACACGATCGGCACGACGACCATGAACAGCATGCTGAGGAACAGGTCGCCGAACGGCTTGACGACACCGTCCGCGATGCCCTCCAGCGTCTTCCATTCCTCGGTCTTCTCACCGCCGAGCGGCGGCGCGTACATCACGTTCAGCGTGACGCCGATCGCCGCACCGAACAGCAGGCCGAGCAGGATCTTGGTCGGCAGCGACAGGCCACGCGACGAGGACGGAGCGGATTCCATGGCGGCGCGAAGCCTAGCGAGCGCGCCAGCGCCGTTCGCTCACCGAGAGCCGAAACGACCACGATCCGCCGGCGCATCGCGACGCCGCTCACCGCACCCGCGCCAGCACGCGGCTCTGCCCGGCCCCTTCCGGCTGTACTATGACCTGCGCGCCGATGCGTTCGGCGATGCCGTCGACGTGCGAGATGATCCCGACCTGGCAACCGGCCGCCTGCAGTGCGTCGAGCGCGCCGAGCGCCTGCTCGAGCGACTGCGCATCGAGCGTGCCGAAGCCTTCGTCGAGGAACAGCGTCTCGACGCGCGAGCGCGGTGCTGCCAGCGTCGCCAGCGCCAACGCCAGGGCCAGCGACACCAGGAACGTCTCGCCGCCGGAGAGCGTCATCAGGCTGCGCCGCTGCCCGCCGAGGTCGAGGTCGACGACGACGAAGTCGAGCTCGCCGCCGCGGTTCCGCTGCAGCCGGTAGCGCCGCGCCAGCTCGGCGAGCCGGCGGTTGGCCTCGAGCAGCAGCAGGTCGAGCGTCAGCTCCTGCGCGAACACGGCGAACGCGTCGCCGTTGCTGCTGCCGATCAGCTCGTCGAGCTGCAGCCACACACCCTGCGCTGCCTGCGCGGCGGCGAGCCGCGGCGCCAGTTCGTCGCGTTGCTTGCGCACCAGGTCGTCGGCGCCGAGCCGCGCCTTGGCCTCGTCGCAGCGCTTCTGCAGCTGTTCGGCGGCGGTGCGTGCGTCGGCGAGCGCGCGCTTCGCTTCGTCGGCGTCCATCGCCGGCTGCGCGTGCGCTTCGTGCCGCTGCCGATCACGCCCGATCACCGCCAAGGCCGCACGCGCGCGCACGACCTCGTCCTC
>CANGSN010000190.1 GCA_947455805.1 Planctomycetota bacterium | reverse complement strand
GACCAACTGGCGGTCGCGCGCGAGGACGCGTTCGCCGACCACCAGCTCGACGCCCTGCGCGGCTGCCTGGAGCGGCTGCCCGAACGCGCGCGTCAAGCCGTGCAGTGGCATCACGTCGACGGCCTCTCGCGGCGCGACACCGCGGCGCGGCTCGGGCTCGGCGACGAAGGCACCAAGTCGCTGTTGCAGCGCGCGCGCGAACTGCTGCGCGACTGCATCGAACGTCGTCGTCGCACGGAGGAGAACCGATGAACCCGAATCCCACGGAGGCGGTCCAGGATCGCCATCTCGAGCTGATGCTGGCGGAACTCGGCGGCCGCGACGCGCCCGCCGATTGCCGCGAACGCGTGGCGAGTGCACTCGCCGGTGCCGCCAGAACAAGGCCGCGCATGCGCCTGCTGCGCCCGCTGGTCGCCGTTGCCGCAGCCGGCATCGTCGTCGCGGTCGCTTGGTGCGCCCGCGGCCAGACGCCCGCGGCGGCGCCGACGCCGCCAACGCCGACGACGAACCCACAGCCGATCGCCAGCGCGGCGCCGGTGAAGCCTGCGCCGAAGGAGAATCACCCGAAGGGCACCGACCCCGCCGACCTCGCTGCCGCGCGCGGTGCCGACGCGATGCTCGCCGCCGAACGCAAGGTCGCAGCGATGGTCGCCGACGGCAAGCTGCCGGCGCAGCCCATGTCGTTCGCACGGCTGTCGGACTGGGACTACACGAACGGCCTCGTCGGCATGCCGGAGGACGTGCAGGCTTTGGCCGGCACGACGGTGACGTTCGTCGGCTTCATGCTGCCGATCGACGAGGTGACGAGCATGACGCAGTTCCTGCTGGTCCAGTCGCTGTGGTCGTGCTGCTACGGCACGCCACCGGACCTGCACGAGATCGTGCGCTGCGTGCTGCCGGCCGGACAGACGACGGACTACTCGTTCGAGCCACTGCTGCTGACCGGCACGCTGACCGTCGGCCCGACTGTCGAAGATGGCTACGTCGTCGACGTCTTCCAGCTGCAGGTGTCGACGATCACGCCACTGCCGTACTGACGACGAGCACCCGGGCTACGGGAAAGCCCGTTCCGACCGCGAGTTCCGCGCTCCCGTCTCAACTCGCGTCGACGCCGGTGCCGATACGCCTGCCCGGCAAGCGACATGAAGTCCGGCACTGGCAGCCAAGAACTGACGCGCCTCATCACGGCGTACCTGACCAGCATCGCGTTCGGGGTCACGTTCCTCGTCGCGACGCTCGTCGGCGTCGATGGTGGCACCGCCCTCTGGCGCAGCGTCGTCTGCGCCGGCATCGCCCTCGTCGCCGGCAACCTGCTGGCGCCGCCGGTCGTCGACGCGGTGCTGACCGCGATCGCGCGCGAAGAAGCCAAGCGCGCCGCCGAGAAGGCCAAGGAGGACGCGTGAGGGGCGACACCGCCAGGATGCTGCGTTCGGTCGCCGACCGCGACCGCCTCGTCGAGCAGTACCTGCCGCTCGTCCGCTACGTCGTCGCGCGCCTGCCGGTGACGCTGCCGGGCTCGCTCGACCGCGACGACTTCTACTCGGTCGGCGTCATGGGCCTGATGCACGCGGCCTCGACGTTCGACCCGGGCCGCGGGGCGTCGTTCAAGACGTTCGCCTACACCGCGATCCGCGGCGCCATCCTCGACGAGGTGCGCAAGCACGATCCCGTGCCGCGCAACCGCCGCGACCGCCTGCGCAAGATGGAGCGCACCAACTCGCAGCTCTACGCGGAACTCGACCGCGAGCCGACGCTGGCCGAACTGGCGCAGGCGATGGGCTGCAGCGAACAGGACCTCGACGAGGACCTGCAGGCGCTGCACACCGCGCGCACGCTGTCGCTCGACGAACAGTACGGCAGCGACGAAGAAGGCAGCACGACCCTGGCCAACCTGATGCAGGCCGAGGACACGCGCGATCCCGGCGACGCCGCCGACGACCGCGAGCGCCTCGCGCGCCTCACCAAGGCCATCGCCGAGCTGCCCGAGACCGACCGCCACGTGGTCGTGCTCTACTTCCACGAGCAGTTGTTCCTGAAGGAGATCGGCACCGTGCTCGGCGTCACCGAGTCGCGCGTCAGCCAGATCCTGACCCGCGCCACCGAGCGCCTGCGGCTCAAGCTGAAGGAACAGGAGTGAGGCGATGGAACCGCTGCGCGCCGTGTCGAACGTCCAAGGTTCGCTGCGCGTGAACGAGCGGCAGGCCGGCGGCCAGAAGCAGGCCGACGCCTTCCGCCGCGCTCTGCAGCAGCAGGGCGAGGCCATGGGCGGCGATCCGGAGCCGCGCCGCCGCGCCGCCGAAAAGCCGATGCGAACGGGCCTACAGGCAGAGGCCGGTGCGGGCCGAAAGGACCCGCAGCACCGCCACGTCGACGTGATCGCGTGACGGTACGTCGAGACACGAAGCGATGGCCGAACGCACCGAAACCCCCGGAGTCATCCGCCGCGACGCCGTTCGCCTGGTCGCGCAGCCCGCGATGATCGACTGCGGCGGGCCCGGCAACGGGCACGCAGCGCAGCCGATCGCCGTGGTGCCGCTGCTCGACGGCGAACGCATCGCAGGCTTCGAGATCCGCTGCGGCTGCGGTGCGACCGCGGTCGTCGAATGCGTCTACGGCAAGGAGTCCTGAGCATGCCCCCGTACTTCCGTTCCGCCCTGCTCGTCGCTGCCGCCCTCGCGGCCGTCACCCTCGGCGCCTGCCGCTCGGCGGCGAGCCTGTTCGTCGAACCGTCGCCGACCGATCCGCTCGACGGCTACAAGGGCGTGCTGGCCGAGACCGGCAACCGCACCGAGATGGACTGGGGTCCGAAGCAGGAGCTGCTGCTCGACAAGTTCACGGCCCTGACCGAGAGCAAGCGGCAGCTGGAGAAGCGCTGCGGCGAGCTCGAGGCGATGAACCAGAATCTGCAGTCGCAGCTCGGCGACGAAGGCAAGCTGCTCGCCAAGGAGAAGGCGCTGCGGGCGCAGGCCGAGGCCGAGACCGAGCAGCTGCGCGAACGCCGCCGCGAGCTCGAAGCGCGCATCCTCAGCCTGTCGATCGAGAAGGCGAAGCTCGAGCAGGCCGCATTGCACGGCAAGATCCAGCAGCTCAGCGCGTCGCTGGAGTCGTTGAGCGCCACCGCCGTCGAGGCCGCGGCGCCGCCGCCCCGGAGCCGCTGATGTCGCCGCTCCGCTGCGTCCTGTTCGCACTGCCGCTGCTGGCGGCCCTCGGCTGCCAGATCGAGGCCCCGCCGCGGCCGAAGGTCGTCAACAGCTACCTCGCCGAACGCGCCGACCTGGCCAACGTGCGCCGCATCATGGTGCTGCCGTTCGCGCACGAAGCAGGTGTCGCCATGGACTGCAGCAAGGTGCGCGACGCGTTCGTCGCCGAGCTGCAGAAGCTGCGTCGCTTCGAGGTCGTGCCACTGCCGGCCGAGGCGAGCGAGGACGAAGAACTGCACTTCTCGCTGAGCCGCGGTCGCCTGTCGACCGAGGCGGTCGTGCGCTTGTGCCGCCGCTACTCGCTGGACGGCTTGTTCCTCGGCTCGGTGACGTCGTGGCGCGCCTACACGCCACCGCACCTCGGCCTGCGTACGCAGCTGGTGTCGGTGCACTCGGGCGCCCCGGTCTGGGCGGTCGACGCCATCTACGACGCCGCCGACCGCTCGACCATCAGCGACCTGCGCCACTACACGGACACCACCCAGCAGGACGACGGCAACCTGCACGGCTACGAGCTGAGCCTGTTGTCGCCGAGCAAGTTCACGGCCTACGTCGCGCACCGCTGCGTCGGGACCTGGATCGAGGACTGAACGGACGAGTGCCGAGAGGCCGGCGGCACCGCCCGGACGGCGGCCGGCATGAGCGGCGGGTGGCAGGGGCGAGCGGACGGTCGCGGTGACGGGCTCCCGGGCGTATCCTGTTCGCCCCCGACGTCACCCCCTGGAGCCCCGCCCGCGTGTATTCCGTCATCCTCTCCTGCGCCTTGGCCCTGCTGCTGGGCTTCAGCGGCACCTTCCTCGACTGGTGGGGCTGGGGCTGGGCGATCCTGTTCTCGCTGGTCCTGGCCCTGGTCGTCTGGGCCATCGTCGCCCGCCGCATCGCCGCGAAGCTGCAACCGGCGATGGCGCGTGTGCAGGCGCAGATGGAAGCCGGCCACATCGACGCCGCCATGCAGTCGCTCGAAGCGCTGCTGCCGATGGGCAAGTGGATGCCGATGCTGCGCGGCCAGCTGCTCGCCAACATGGGCATGATCGCGTGGCACACCGGCAAGAAGGAACGCGCGATGGAACTGCTCGAGCAGTCGAGCCTGCGCGCTCCGGACGCCCGCCTGCTGCTCGGCTGCATCCTCTACAAGAACGGCGACACCGCGCGCGCCCTCTCGGTGCTGCAGGTCGCCGGCATGGTCAACAAGAAGCACACGCTGCTGCACAACACGTGGGCGTGGATCCTGCACAAGAACGAGCGCGCCGACGAAGCGCAGAAGGTGCTGGCCGACTTCTGCCGCAAGAACCCGAACGACGAGGTCAGCAAGGACAACCTGCTGCGCGTGCAGAACCGTTCGCGCATGACGATGCAGGGCTTCGGCATGCACTGGTTCGCACTCGGCCTCGAGCAGCCGCCGCAGCAGATGGGCCAGATGCGCCGCGCGCCGAACGGCTTCCGCGAGCCGCCGAAGGGCAAGCGCTGAAAGCGGGCAGCCGATGAGCGAGCCCGGCACGCCGATCGTGAAGCACGCGCTGCCGGCAGCGCACTGGCCGGATGCCCAGACGGCCGCACGTTCGCTGCTGTTCGCCACCGGCCGCATCGGCCCGCTGACCACGACGTCGCGCAGCTGGGTGCCGGCGATGGTGCCGTGGCGCGCGACCGAAGACGGCTTCGTCACGCCCGACGTGCTGTCCTGGTACGGCCGCTATGCCGACGGCGCCCCCGGCGTGCTCGTGGTCGAAGCGACCGGCATCCGCGACGTGCCGAGCGGCCCGCTGCTGCGCATCGGCCACGACCGCTTCGTGCCGGGCCTGCGCGAGCTCACCGCCCACGTGCGCGAACGCAGCGGCGGCCGCACGCGGCTGTTCCTGCAGATCCTCGACTTCCTGTCGATCCGACGCCGGCCCGAGAAGGCGAAGTTCATCGCGCGCTTCCTGGCCGTCACGCCGCACCACCGCGACGCCGTGCGCGAGCGCTTCGGCGCCGCCGCGGCCGCCGACGACACCAACGTGCGCACGACGCTGGCCGGCTGCGACGACGACGTGCTGCGCACGCTGCTGACGCCGCGCGAGTTCCGCGACTACGCCTACGGCGCGCGCGAGGAGGTCTCCGACCTGCACCTGCCGCACGTGCGCGAACTGCCGCAGGTGCTGCCCGGCCTGTTCGCCGACGCCGCCGCCCGCGCCCGCGACGCCGGCTTCGACGGCGTCGAGCTGCACTTCGCGCACGCCTACACGATGGCGTCGTTCCTCTCGCGCACCAACGTGCGCGACGACGGCTATGGCGGTTCGCTGGCCGCGCGCCAGCGCCTGCCACTCGAAGTGATCGCCGCCGTGCAGCAGCGCGTCGGCGCCGACCTCGCCATCGGCGCGCGCTTCCTCGGCGACGAAGTGATCGCCGGCGGCAGCCCGCTCGCCGACGCCGTCGCACACGGCGTCGCGTTCGCGCGCGCCGGGCTGCACTTCCTGTCGATCAGCAAGGGCGGCAAGTTCGACGACGCGAAGCAGCCGAACGTCGGCGAGGCCGCCTATCCGTACACCGGCCCCTCGGGCCACGAGTGCATGCCGACGGTGCGCAGCGACGCGCGCGGGCCGTTCGGCCGCAACGTCGAGCTCGCCGCCGCCATCCGCCGCGCGGTGCGCGCTGCCGGCCACGACACGCCGGTGGTCGCCGCCGGCGGCCTCTGCGAGTTCACGCAGATGGAGGCGATCCTGCAGCGCGGCGACGCGGACTTCGTCGCCGCCGCGCGGCAGAGCCTCGCCGACCCCGATTGGTGGGAGAAGGTGCGGCTGGGCCGTGGCGACGAAGTGCGCCGCTGCCTGTTCACCAACTACTGCGAAGGCCTCGACCAGAAGCACAAGCAGGTGACCTGCCAGCTGTGGGATCGCGACTTCCGCGACGGCGCCGCGGTTGCGCGCAGCCACGACGGCAAGCGGCGCCTCGACGCGCCGCGCTGGCAGCGCTGAGCCGCCGGAATTCCCCCGCGAGCCTGCCCCCGGTGCCCCACTAGGGAACTGGGACGCGCACCGTTCGCAGGGGCCGGTGCACGACCGAAGGAGTGGCTATGCTGCGATGCTTGGACGGGCCGACCACGATGACCCAGACGATCCCTTCGTCGCGACGCTGGACCTACGCCGACTACTGCCGCATCCCGGCGGATCGGAAGCGCCATCAGATCGTCGACGGGAGGCACTTCGTGAGTCCGGCGCCTAGCCGGCGCCACCAGGAGGTGGCGGGTCGGCTGCACGTGCTCCTGTGCGACGCGATCGAGCGGAAGCG
>CANGSN010000189.1 GCA_947455805.1 Planctomycetota bacterium | reverse complement strand
TCGGTGGCTACGTGCTGTGGCAGCGACCGCGCATCGAAGCGGCGGCGGCGCGCGAGCAGCAGCTGCGCAGCGAAGCGCTGCTCGAGGACGGCTACCTCGAACTCGGCGACGGCCGCGCCACGCTCGCCGTGCGCCGCTTCCTCGCCGCCGACGCCGTGCTGCGCGATCGGCCGGAGACGCTGGTCGGCCTGGTGCTGGCGTTCGACGCACTCGGCCACCGCGAGCGAATGCAGGCCACACGCGAACGGCTCGCCCGCCTGCAGCCGCAGCTGGCCGCCGAGCTGCAGGGCCTCGCCAGCGACGACGAGGCGGCGCGCGCCGCCGGCCGTGCGGTGCCGCCGGATCTGCAGGGCGAACCGGCCGACGCGCTCGGCTGCTACGTGCGCGGCATGCGCTGGCTAGGCTTCGCGCACGACGCTGGCGACCTGCGAGCCTACCGGACTGCCGCCAATTGGCTGCGCGCTTGCATCGACCGCGCGCCACAGGCACGCGCGCTCTACCACTGCCAGTACTTGCACGCGCTGACCCACCTGCGAGCGGGGGACGAGATCCAGGCTTTCGCCTCGGTCGTCGCCCACCTGTGGCCGGAGGCGCCGATCGCCCGATTCTGGCGCGGCTTCGCGCTCGAGGACTTCGATCGCGGGGCGGCGCGCGCACTGCTGCAGCAGGCGATCGCGGCTCGGCCCGACCTGACGCTGGCGCAATGCGCGCTGGCGCGCACGTTCGAGGACGAGGACCGCTGGTCGGACGCGCTCACGCTCTACCGGCAGGCCCTGCAGCGACAGCCCGACGACCTGGTGGCGATCGCCGGCGCATCGCGCAGCCTCACGCACGTCGGCGACGCCGCGGCCGCCCTGGCGATGGCCGAACACGCGATCGCCCTCGCCCCCGGTCTCTACCAAGGCCACCTGGAACGCGCCGGCGCGCTGCTGGCGCTCGATCGCGCCGAAGAGGGCCTCGACGCCGTCGACCGCGCGATCGCGCTGGTCGCCGCCGATCCGGAGTGCCATCTGCTGCGCTGCCGATTGCTGGCCGCGCTCGAACGCCCCGACGAAGCGCTGGCATCCGCGGCCGAAGCGGCCCGGTTGGCGCCGCTCGACAGCGAACCGTTCGTGCTGACGGCCCTGGTGCAGCGCACGCGCGGCGAGCGCGCCGCGGCACGCGCGGCGCTGGAGCAGGTCCTCGCACGGGAGCCGGATCGCGTCAGCGCCATGCTCGACCTCGGCTGGGACTGCGTCGCGCTCGGCGAACTGCCGGCGGCGCAGCAGGCGTTCGAACGCGCGGTGGCGAAGGCGCCGCAGGATCCCGCGACGCACCAGGCGCTCGGCAACTTCCACCGCCGCCACGGCGACCGCGACGTCGCCGTTCGCTGCTTCGAACAGGCACTCGCACTCGATCCGGCGCGCGCCCCGGTGCACGTCAACCTCGCGGCGCTGCAATGGGAACTCGGCGAGCGCGACGCCGCCGTCGCCGGCTACCGCGCGGCGATCGCCGCCGATCCCAAGCTCGAGGCGGCGAGCGACGGCCTGGTGTTCGTGCTGGTGCGCACCGGCCAGGGCGAAGCGGCCGTGGCCGAACGCGAACGCTGGGCGCAGCACGTCGGGACCTCGCCGTTGGCGTGGATGCGCATGGTGAAGACCTGCCTCGACACCAACGGCGACCTGGCGCTCGCCGAACGCGCGATCGCCCGCGCCGGCGAGCTGCTGCCGGCCCCGCGCGCCGACCTGATCTACTGGCGCACGCGCATCACCGAACGGCGCGGCGACGATCCGGCGGCGGTCACCGCGGGCTACCAGCAGGCACTCGCGGCGCCGAACTGCAGCGACGCGCTGCGCAGCGAGATCGAAGCGCGCCTCGCGAAGCGCAAGCCCTGAACGCGGCCGCAGCTCGGGCCAAGGCCCGGCGCCGTCTCACACCAGCGTCGGATGCGGGCAGCTGCACGGCGTCGCGCGGCAACGCGGGCAACCGGCCCCGTACTTCTGCCGCCCGACGGCCTCGAGGTCGATGCCGTGCAGCGACGCCAGCGTCGCCAGCCACGCGTAGACGTCGCCGAACTCCTCTTCGAGGTTCTGCCGTTCCTGGCGCCGGATCGCACGTACCAGCTCGCCGCATTCTTCGACGAACCACAGCAGCGTGCGCGGGATGCCGCGGCCCGCGTCGCGCGCGAAGTAGATCTCCTCGATCAACCGCTGGAACGAACCGGCCGGCGCCGGGACCTTCGGCAGCTCGGGAGCGCTCATTCCTGCCCCGCGCGCTTCACCGTGATCAGCAGCAGGTCCTCGCGCAGGCCGTCCTCGCCGGCGTCCTGCTCGAGGCCGCCGAGCACGACGTTCATGAACATGCGCGTGTGCCGCGGCGAGTGCTGGCGCAGCAGGTCGAGCAGGCCGCCGGCGCGCAGCAGCGCGTCGTTGCCGAGCACGAGGCGGATGCCTGGGCTCATCTCGATCTCCTGCGGTCGCAGCGACTTCTCGAACACCGGGCCGTCGTCGAGGCCGATCGCCAGGCCTTCGGCGTTGAGTTCGAGCACCTCGCCGCGATGGCAGATCAGCAGCGGTGTGCGCGCGCCGGCCTGATAGAGCTTGGCGCCGTCGGCGCCGAACTGCAGCACGGTGGCCTTGGCGCAGACGCCGGTCGGCAGGTGCGTCTTGCAGACCTTGTTGGTGTGCGCCAGCGCCTTGCGCGGCGTGGCCCCGGCGGCGAACGCGCGGTGCAGTTCGTCGCGCGCCATGCGCATCGCCACCACCGACAAGGCGCCCTGGCCCTCGGCGCTGACCACGTACGCCACCGTGGTCGGGGTCTCGCCAGCGACGGCGACGACGTCGAAGTAGTCGAGGCCGCCGCGCGAGCCGTTGCTCATCGCCCCGTCGACCTCGTAGCCGGCGACGTCGGGGAACTTCTGCGGCACGGTCTTGTCGCGCAGCTGCTGCACCAGCGGATCGAGCGACGCGTGCATGCCGCCGTTCGCCTGCTGCTGGTCCTTCAGCAGGGCTGTGAGGTCCGACGCCAGCGCCTGCACCGAACGGCCGAGTGCTGCCACTTCGTCGTTGCCGTCGATGCGCACGCGCACCTCGGCACCGCCGCGGCCGATCTTGCCGACCGAGCGCCCGACCTCGCTGACGCGGGCGCCGACCTTGCCGGCGAGCATCCAGGCGATGCCAAAGGCGACCGCGGCGACGACGACGCTGAGCACGAGCCCGATCGTCCACCCGCGCGAGACCGCGGCGTCGTCGAGCTTGGCGCCGAGGTTCTGCACCAGCACCAGCGTCGTGGCGAGACCGCCGACGAGGCCGGCGATGGCGCCGCCGAGGGCGATGGGAACGGCCAACTTGCCGACGGGTCTGCTCGTCTTGGCTGTGCGCGCCATGCGTTCGGGAGAGGCCGGCGGGGCATCGCCGGGTGGCGGCGCATCATGGCGAACGACTGCCGCGCCGTCACGCCGCGAGCGCGATCCCTCGGCGGGGTTCCCGGCAGTTCACTTCGCGCCGGCGAACAGGATCGTGCGGGCCTTCCAGACGTAGTTGGCGCCCGACACGACGGTCAGCCCGAGCGACACCCAGAAGCCCCACTGCGCCGCCCAGACGAACGTCTCGCTGCCGGCGACCGTGGTCAGCAGCGCGCCGACGGTCCAGCACTGCGACACCATCTTCCACTTGCCGAGCTGGTCGGCCGGGAACGGCTTGCCGCTGGCTTCGACGACGCCGCGGATCGCGGTGACGAGGAACTCGCGGGCGATGACGACGACGACATACCACGTGGTCAGGATCGAGGTCGCCGCGGGGAACTGCAGCAGCGTGACCAGCGAGCCGGCGATCAGCACCTTGTCGGCGAACGGGTCGGCGACGCGGCCGAACGCGGTCACCAGGTTCCACTTGCGGGCCAAGTAGCCGTCGAGGAAGTCGGTGAAGGCGGCGATCAGGAAGAAGACGAACGCAGTGTAGACCGTCGTCGGGTCCGGACTGTGCAAACCCAGGCCGGAGACGGTCGTCGCCACCTCCAGGCACACGAACACCCCCACTGTCAGCACGAGGCGCAGCAGTGTGATCGTGTTCGGGAGGTTCATGCCTGCTTCTTCGCCTTGCCGCCCGCCGGCTTCTTGCCGCCGTCTCTGACGCCCGCCTTGTCGCCCGCCTTGTCGCCCGCTGCGACCGGCGTCGCCTCGAGCTCGTAGTCGTGCGCCTTGCTGATGGTGACGTCGAGCATCGCCCCCGGCTCGGCGCAGCCCTTCGGCAGCAGCACACGCCCGTCGACCTCCGGCGCGTCGGCCCACGTGCGCGCGACCACCCGCTTCGCCTCGGCGTCGTAGCCGTCGACGATCACCGGCAGCGTCTTGCCGACCAGCGATTCGTGGAACGAACGCATGACCGAGCGCTGCAGCTCCATCAGTTCGGCGACGCGTGCTTCCGCGACCTTGGCCGGAATCTGGTCCGGCATGTCGAACGCCGGCGTGTCCTCTTCCTGCGAGTACGGGAACACGCCGAGCCGCTCGAAGCGGTAGCTGGTGACCAGTTCCTTCGCCGCCTGGAAGTCGGCCTCGGTCTCGCCCGGGAAACCGGCGATCAGCGTGCTGCGCACGGCGATGCCGGGCACCTCGCTGCGCAGGCGGTCGAGGATGCCACGCACCTGCTCGCCGGAGACACCGCGCTTCATCGCCTTCAGCATCGGCGAGGCGATGTGCTGGATCGGGATGTCGAGGTACTTCACCGCCTTCGGATGCTCGCGCAGGAACGTCGTCAGCTCCGGCAGCACGGTGTGCGGGTAGGCATACATCAGCCGGATCCAGCGGATGCCGTCGACCTCGCCGAGCTGCTCGAGCAGCGTGTGGATCTGGCGCTTTCGCGTCGTGTCGAGGCCGTAGGCGGTGCTGTCCTCGGCGACGACGACCAGCTCCTGCACGCCGGCGGCGGCGAGGTTCTGCGCTTCTTCGACCAACACCTCGATCGGCTTGCTGCGGTTCTTGCCGCGCATCTTCGGGATCGCGCAGAACGTGCAGGTGTGGTCGCAGCCCTCGCTGATGCGCAGGTAGGCGAAGCTCTTCGGCGTCAGCAGGAAGCGCTTGGTGTCGCTGCGCGGGCCCTTCGGCTTGCCGCCGTCGACCGGAGCGACCCAGCGGCGCGTGCTGCCGTTGACGATCTTGCGCACGACGGCCGGCACGCCCGAGTAGTCGGACAGGCCGAACACCGCGTCGAGTTCCTTGACGTTCTTGCGCAGGTCGTCGCCGTAGCGCTGGGCCAGGCAGCCGACGGCGATGACGCCCTTCAGGTTGCCTTCTTCCTTCAGGCGCGCGACCGACAGGATGGTGTCGATCGACTCCTGCTTGGCGGTCTCGATGAAGCCGCAGGTGTTGACGACGACGACGTCGGCGTCGGCGGGTTCCTTGACCACCACCAGGCCTTCTTCGACGACGTGGCCGAGCAGCACCTCGGAGTCGACGAGGTTGCGGGCGCAGCCCAGGCTGATCATCGACACGCGGATCGCTTCGTTCACGGCATCTGCTCGCAGTCAGGCGGCTCGCAGTCAGGCGACCGGTCCCGCGGAACGGCGGCCGCAGGAGGCACCGCCGATCGGTGCGAACGGCGATGCGGGGCAGCCGGCGCACGCCCGCCGGCTTCGGAGGAGCCAGCGCCGCACGTCCTCGCGGAGCGCGCGGCGCAGGCCTCCTCGCTCAGGCCGTCTTCTGCTGGACGACCCAGACCTTGCAGTTGACCTCGACCGTCGCGTGCAGGTGCACGACGACGTCGTAGACGCCAACCTGCTTCAGCGGCTGCTCCAGGCGGACCTGCTTGTCCTCGACCGGGATGCCCTTCTCGCGCAGGGCCGCAGCGATGTTGCCCGCCGTGACCGAGCCGAACAGGTGGCCTTCGGCGCTGGCGCGGCCTTCGATCGTGACCGAGGCTTCGCCGACCTTCTGGGCCAGTTCCTTCATCGCGGCGACGCGCTGCTGCTCCTCGGCCAACGCGGCGGCGCGCGCCTGCTCGATGGCAGCGAGGTTGCTCTTCGTCACCATGACGGCGAGCCCGCGCGGCAACAGGTAGTTGCGCGCGTACCCCGACTTGACCTTCACCACGTCGCCGATGCGGCCGAGGTGCTCGATGTTCTGCTTCAACAGGAGTTCCATTTCACATCCTCCCCACGAACGGCATCAGGCCGATGAGGCGAGCGCGCTTGATGGCCTCGGCCAGCATGCGCTGGTTCTGACCCGAGAAGCCGGTGCGCTTGCGCGACTGGATGCGGCCATTGGCCGACACGAACTTGGACAGGTAGGCGACGTTCTTGTAGTCGAGCGGCTCCTCGGGCATCACCTCGCGGCGACGCGCACCGAACCGGCCGAACTTGCTGCGACGACCGCCGTCGCGAGACGAGCCACCGCCCATCCCGCCGCCGCCGCCACCGCCACCACCACCGTAATTCGAAGACATGCTCATGTTCAGGCCTCCGTCTTGGTTTCGGCCACGACTTCAGCCTCCGGCTCCGCCGCCG
>CANGSN010000188.1 GCA_947455805.1 Planctomycetota bacterium | reverse complement strand
GCTCCCCCGAAAGGAAAACGGCCGGGACGCAGGCAACGCACCTGCGCCCCGGCCTACTCGGAAGGAGGAGATGCCATATGCATCGGCAAGCGGCCGGAAGTTATCGCAGCTGCGCACGCGGAATCGGCGCGGGAGCGCGCCGGCAGGTAGGCGAGCAACCCGTGGCACCGAACAGCCGCGGCCCGTCCCACGGCGGGACGCGGGCGCAACCTGGCCTTCAGTCGCACCGCCTGCCGTCGCACCGGCGTCGGCCAGGCGCGCGAGCCCGGCCGCGGTGCGTCATTCCCCGGGCTTCTTCTCGTCGCCCTTCTTCTCGTCCTTGTTCTCGTCAGCCGGCTTCGGATCCACGGGCTTGCCCGGATCGACCGGCGCAGCCGGATCGAACAGCGTCTTGCCGTCGATCTCGAACGGCACCACGCTGCTCGCCGGCCAGGTCATCAGGAACGACGACTCGTTGCAGGTCAGGTAGTACTCGGCCTTGTCGTCGAGCTTGTTGCCGATGCCGAGCTCGATCTCGCGGTCGCGGTCGCCTTCGCGCACGACGATCTTGATCTGCAGCTGCGGCGGCTCCAGGCCGAGCTGGGCCTTGTTCGCGCGCTGAATGGGCATGCGGAAGTCCTGGGCGGCGATCCAGCGCAGGCGCTGCAGCAGCGCCTCGACTTCGCCCTGGCGCACGGCGCCGAGGCCGGGCGGCGTCTCGACGGCAGTCCACGACGCCTTGCCCTCGCTGCGCGTGAAGGCCACCGGCTGCCCGGTCGCGGCGTTCTGCAGCGAGAAGCGCGTGATCTTGTCGACCTGGAGCTTCGCCAGCACCTTGTCGAGCCACAGCTCGGTCTGCACCGAACGCTGCATGGGGCGTTCGGACTCGTAGAGGATGACGTCGTTGGTGTCGCTCTTGCGCACGAATACGCCGCGCACGGCGTCGGTGCCGCTCTGGCCCTTGCCAGCGTCGATGCCGACCAGCAGGTCGGCGACGACGGTCTGGCCGCTCGGGTCGCGCGCCTCGACGACGAATGCGTGCGCCGGATCGAGGCCGTAGCGCTCGAGTTGCTCCGGCGACGCATCGGCGACGACGAGCGTCTCGCGGTCGAAGCGGATCGTGCGCAGGTGCGTCAGCACGTCGGCTTCGACGCGTTCCTTGCTGACCGGCGCCAGCTGCAGGTCGCCCTTGGCGAACACCCAGCCCTTGTCGGTGCGCGCGAACGCGATCTCGTCGTAGGCGATCTGCTTCTGCTGCCCAGGCTGTGGATCGCCGGCCGGCTGCTCGGCCTTCGGCTGGCGCAGCGTGATGCGGCCGCAGTTGTCGGCGGTGAAGCCGTCGAACAGCAGCGGCACGCGGGCGACGTCGACGAAGGTGGCGCGATCCTTCTGCAGCTGCAGGAAGGTCGGCACGGCGAGGCCGACGGCGAGCACCGCCAGCACGACATTGCTCTTGGTCAGGTTCATCGGAGGCTCACCGGAGGCTGGCCAGGAAGGAACGCTTCTGCGCACGACGGACGATCAACACGACGAAGCCGAGCACGGTCAACAGGCCGGTCGGCAACAGCACGTTCGACCAACGCAGCATCGAGGTCTTGTCACGCAGCGCCTTCTCCGTCGCGCGCGCATCGGCGGCGGTGGCCCCGGTGTCGGCAACGAAGCGCAGCGTGCGATCGGTCGCGGAACGCGACTGCAGCGCGACGAGGTCGCGGTCCTCGGCCAGCCAGTCGAGCATCTGCGCGAAGAACGGCGCCGCCATGCTGCCGGAGACCGGCCCGCCGCCCTGCGCCAGGTCGCCGCGCACGATGTCGTCGCGCAGGAAGTCGGCGTCACCGACGACGACGATGCGGCCCGGCCGGTCGCCGGTCGTGCGCATCGGCGGCTCCTGCACCGCCGGCTTGTCGGCGGCCTTGCCCTTCTTGTCGTCCTTGGCCGGCGCCGGCGGACCGTCCTGCTTCGACTCGTCCTCGGGCGTGTTCGGATCGTCGACCACGGCGGCCTCGGCCTTCTTGGCCTCCTCCTCCTTGATCTCGCTCGGACGCTTCGGGCGGTCCTGGCCGGCGAACACCGACGAGAACTTGCCCTTCACCTCGACCATCAACGGCACCTGCAGACGCGGCTCGTTGCCCATGCGTTCGCGCAGCTTGGTCGCGAACTTCGCATACTCGGTGTTGCGCTGGATCGCGTCGCGCGCGCCGCCGAAGGGGTTGACCATCTGCGGCGGATCCTCGACCAGCGCCGCCGGGCTCGACCACAGGTGCACGCGCCCTTCGACGTCCGGCGGCAGGTCCGGCTTGCCGCCGGCCTTCTCGCGCAGCCCGACCCACGTCGGCCAGTAGAAGCCCGGGCCGCGGCCAGCGTTCTTGAACGACTGGAACAGGAACTCGTCGCTCGGCATGCCGGCGACGAAGCGCTCGCGGAACGACGCAGCCGCCGTCTCGTCGACCTTGCCGCTCGCGTCCTTCGCCAGTTCGCTGGCCGAGGTCTTCCAGTCGACCGGCAGCGGATGGAAGAAGTACGGGTAGGCGATCGGCACCATGCGCTGGCGGCCGAACTGGTCGAGCTGTGGCGCGGCGAAGTACTCGTACGGCGCCTGCAGCGGGTCGCGCGGCGACATCGCACGCTGCGCCATGTCGGCGACGAGCTTCGGCTTCCACTCGATGCCGTAGTGCAGCAGCTGGCCGAGGAACGGCTGCTTGCTGCCGGTGGCGTCGAGCTGCAGCGGGATCTTGCTGAACGTGCGCTGCGGCCCGATCGCGTACTCGGCGGCGTCGACGAACGCGACCAACGTGCCGCCGCGCACGACGAACTGGTCGAGCACGTACTTCTGGCGGTCGGTCAGGTCCTTCGGCCGGAACAGGAACAGCGTGTCGACGTCGTCGGGCAGCAGCGCCCCGTCTTCGTCCTTCAGGTTCTGGAACTCGTAGCGCTTGCTGATGCCCTCGTGCGAGCGCAGCACGTTCCAGCCGATGCCACCCGGCGTCTGCTGGCCGACCGCGGTGACCGGCCACTCCATGTAGCCGAACTTGCGGCGCTGCACCGTCACCAGCTCCTTGACCGCCGGCGTCAGCATCGCCTCGGCGACGAAGCTGCTGCTGGGCAGGAACTGCGACAGCACCTTCTGCTTGCCGCCGCCGTAGACGAGGCGCAGGCCTTGCCAGTGCACGTCGACCGACAGCGACGTCGTCGACGAGTTGGTCAGCTGCAGCGGCTTCACGCCGACGCGCTCGGCGCGCTTCTTCACCGAGTCGTCGGCGTTCGGGTCGAAGCGTTGCAAAACGACCTTGCCCTTGCCGAGCTGCACCAGCTCGTCGAGGAAGCTCTCGGCCCACTTGCGCGATTCGCGGAAGGTGACCGGCAGCTTCTCCTGCGGGCTGAAGTAGGCCTCGACGACGAGGCGCTGGTCGAGCTTCTCGAGCAGCGTGCGGGTCGACTCGCTCGACGACCACAGCTGCTCGCTGGTCAGGTCGACGCGCACGCGGTGGCGCGATGCCAGGTAGACGGTCTGGCCGAGCACTGCGAGCAGCAGCACGACGTGCACGACGACGGCCAGGGCGGCGCCGCGTTGGGCGCTGCTGCTGGAGCGGAGGTTCAGGTTCGTGTGCAGCATGTCAGCCTCGCTGGCGCCGGGCCTGCAGCACGAGCGCGTTGGCGTGGAGGAAGAAGCCACAGAAGCACAGGAAGTAGACGAGGTGGCTGCTGTCGAGCACGCCGCGGGCGATGCTGACGAAGTAGCGGTGCGGGCTGATGCTGCTGACCACGTCGACCAGCCACGCCGGCATCCATTCGTTCGCGTACTCGACGTTCTGCGGGTTGCCGAGCTGGTAGAGCACGAACAGCGACACCATCGCCGCCAGCATCGCGATGATCTGGTCGCGCGTCAGGCTCGACCAGAACATGCCGACGGCGACGAAGCTGCTGGCGAACAGCAGCGACGCCAGGTAGCTGCCGAGCACCGGCGGCCAGTCGAGCTTGCCGTAGGCGCCGAGCGTGATCGGCAGGCCGAGCGTCAGCACCAGCAGCAGCGCCAGGTAGACCACCGCGGCGGCGAACTTGCCGAGCACCAGCTGGCGGATCGTCACCGGGAAGGTCATCAGCAGCTCGAGCGTGCCGAGCTTCCGCTCTTCGGCCCACAAGCGCATCGTCAGCGCCGGCACGAAGAACAGCAGCAGGAACGGCAGCCACTGGAAGAAGCCATCGAGGCTGGCGCGCGCACCCTGCACCAGCGTGACCTCGGTGGAGTAGTAGAGCAGCACGCCGAGCATCAGCGCGCCGAACACGTAGGCGATCGGCGAGACGAAGTAGCTCACCAGTTCGCGCCGCATCACGACGAAGGTCTCACGCATGGGCGGCCTCCGGCTCGCTGGCCAGGGTCAGGCGACGGAACACGTCTTCGAGCGACGCCCGCTCGCGCGCGAGGCCGAGCAGGTCCCAGCCGTTCTTGACGACGAGCCGCGCCAGCGCCTCGTCGATCGGCACCGAACCCGCCGGCACCTCGACGCGCAGGTCGAGCGAGCTGCCGCTGCGCGCGGTGACCACGACCGGCGTGCCCGCCGGCAGCAGTTCGTGGAACTGCTTCAACACCGACGCCTCCGGGCCGCGCACGGTCAGCAGCAGCGCTCCCTGCGGTGATTGCGCCAGCAGCGACGCCTGCGTGCCGTCGGCGACGATCTTTCCCTGGTTGACGATGATGACGCGCGTGCAGGACTTCTCGACCTCCTGCAGGTAGTGCGTGCTCAGGATCACCGTGTGCTCGCTGCCGAGCTTCTCGATCAGCTTGCGCACCTCGACGATCTGGTTCGGGTCGAGGCCCGACGTCGGCTCGTCGAGGATCAGCACGTCGGGCTCGTGCACGATCGCCTGCGCGAGACCGACGCGCTGCTTGAAGCCCTTGCTGAGCTCGACGATGTTCTTGCCGGTGACGCGCGACAGGCCGCACAGCTCGACGGCGCGCGCGATCGCCGCGGTGCGCTTGCCGCGTGGGACACCGCGGATGTCGGCGCAGAAGCGCAGGTAGTCGTCGACGCGCATCTCGCCGTAGAGCGGTGTGCTCTCCGGCAGGTAGCCGATGCGGCGGCGCACCTGCAGCGACTCTGCCACGACGTCGTGGCCGGCGACGGACGCCCGGCCGTCGGTCGGCAGCAGGTAGCCCGTCAGGATCTTCATCGTCGTCGACTTCCCGGCGCCGTTCGGGCCCAGGAAGCCGAGGACCTCGCCCTTCTGCACGGTGAAGGAGATGCCCTTCAACGCGCGGGCCAAGCCGTAGCTCTTCTCGAGGCGGTCGACTTCGATCATGGTGGTCGGAGCGGTCGGACAGGGATGCGGCGAACGCCGGCGACGGAAGCCGACGGCGTTCGCCTTCGAACGCGGGCCGCAGACCGGCCGCGGGCGAGTTAGCACCCCCACCCGCACCGGTCACGACGGCCCCGGCGAGCGGGCGATCAATCCTCGAGGCGGAAGCTGTCGAGGAACTGCTTGTTGGTGTCGGTCTTCATCAACCGGTCGATCAACAGCGGCATGGCATCGAGCGCGTTCATGCGGGCCAGCACGCGGCGCAGCGTGTAGATGCGCTTCGTCACGTCGGCGCCGAGCAGCAGCTCTTCCTTGCGCGTGCCCGACAACTCGATGTCGATCGCCGGGAAGATGCGCCGCTCGGCGAGCTGGCGGTTCAGCACCAGCTCCATGTTGCCGGTGCCCTTGAACTCTTCGAAGATCACCTGGTCGGCGCGCGAGCCGGTGTCGACCAGCGTGGTGCCGAGGATGGTCAGCGAGCCGCCTTCTTCGCAGTTGCGGGCGCTGCCGAAGAACTTCTTCGGCACCTCGAACGTCTTCGACGACAGGCCGCCCGACATGGCGCCACCGCCGCGGCCGCCGAGCACTTGGTTGTAGGCGCGGGTCAGGCGCGTGATCGAGTCGAGCAGGATCACCACGTCGCGGCCGGTCTCGACCAGCCGCTGCGCGCGCTTCATGCAGATCTCACTGACGGCGATGTGGTGCTTGGGCCCTTCGTCGAGCGTCGACACCAGCACTTCGCGATTCGGGCCCTCGACGCTGCGCTTCCAACTCGTCGCCTCCTCGGGGCGCTCGTCGATCAGCAGCACGATCATGTGCACGTCGGGGTAGTGCTTGCTGATCGAGTGGCAGATGCGCTGCATCAGCATCGTCTTGCCCGAGCGCGGCGGCGCGACCACGAGGCCACGCTGGCCGTAGCCGAGTGGACACAGCAGGTCGACGATGCGCAGGCTGATGTCCTCGTCGGAACCCGGCGCCAGCACGAACTGCGGCTCGGGGTCGATGACGGTCATCTCGCGGAACGACTTCAGCTCGCGGCGCTCCTCGGCGGCGATGCCGTCGACGGTCTCGGTGGTCGCCAGCGCGTAGCGCTGCGGCCCGCGGTTCGGCAGGCCGGCCTGGCCGACCAGTTCGCTGCCCTCCTGCAGGCGGAACTGCCGGATCAGCGAGCTCGGCACGAACGTGTCGCCGTTCGGGATCGAGTCGGGCATGTAG
>CANGSN010000187.1 GCA_947455805.1 Planctomycetota bacterium | reverse complement strand
TGCGCGTCGCCCGCCAGGTGACGTCGCCGCACAGGCTGCTGCCCAGGCGCACGAGCTCGGCCCGCGGGTCGCCTTCGGCGAGGCCGCCGGCGAGGTGGCCGGCGAGCACGCTGAGCGCCAGTGTGCGCGGCTGGTCGAGTTCGTCGGCGTCGAGTGCGCGCAGCCGTTCGCGCACGCTCATGGGCATGGCGAAGTCCGCCGGCACGATCCAGTCCTCGGTGCCGTCGCTGCGGCACTGGAAGCGCAGCGACGGGCCGTCGCCGAACTGGCACGCACCGGCGGCGGTGACGTCGGCGCCGAGGAGGATCGCCGTGCGGCGCACCTGCAGGCCCTGTTCGCTCCACGCGATCGCGTAGGCGTGCTGCGGTTCCAGCGCGGCCGGCCATTCGTCGCGCGACGGCAGCAGTTCTTCGCAGAGCCACACCAGGGCCGGCAAGGCGCCGCGCACCGCGGCGGGGCCGAACGCGGCGTGCAGGGAGAACGTGAGGCGCGAAGCCGTGTCGCTCGGCGTCGGCGATGGCGATGCCTGTGCGGGCAAGGTCGCCAGCACCAGTGCTGCGGCTGCGAAGCCGCACCAGCCGTTGGCAACGCTCGGCATCACGAGATCAGCGGCCGGATCGCGCCGGCTCCTCCGCGTCTTCGGTCGGCTCGCCTTCGACGGCTTCGGCGAAGGTCTCGTCGCCGGCGGCCTGCTCCGCCGCCGGGGCGTCCTGCTGGGCGAATTCCTCCGCGGCGGCCACCAGTTCGGCGGCTTCGGCCGCGACCTGCTCGGCGTACTCCTCGGACGGCGCCACCATCGCCGCCATCGCCGCGGCTTCGGCGGCCGCGGCCTGCGCACGGCGGCGACGGCCGAGCAGCCAGGCGAACAGCAGCAGCGCCACTGGCGTGCCGGCGGCGATGCCCTGTTCGGTCGGCGATGCGGCGTTCCACCAGGTGGTCGCCTTGTGCCACAGCTTCTTCGCGTTGTCCTTGGCCAGCGCCAGCTCGTCGGTCGGCTGCTGCAGCGGGTCGTGCCGCAGCTGCATCAGCGCCGCTTCGAGCATCGGCCGCAGCTGGTCGTTCTCGACGCCGAGGCGCTTCTCGAGCGCCGCCGCGGCGCTGCGTTCGCCGAGCTCGGCGAGGCGGCCGATGGCGAAGCGCCGCACCAATTGCTCGCGGTGGCCGAGCACCGCCAGCAGCAGCGTCAGCTCGTCGTTGCGCGGCAGTCCGTGCGACCGTTCCTGCAGGAAGTAGGCGAGTGCTTCCCCGGCGCCTTCGGCCTTGCCGTCGTGCACCGCGGTGGCTGCGCGCAGCAGGTTGTCGGTGGCGCCGAGGTCGTGCAGCGCCAGCAGCGCCGCCTGCACGTCGGTGGCGACGCCGGGCTCTGCCTCGGTGCGCGTGCGGTCGAGCACCGCCAGCAGCGGTTCGACGGCCGCCGGACGGCGCAGCTTGCCGAGCGTCTCGGCTGCGAACGTGCGCACGCGGCGGTCGGTGTCGCCGAGCGCTTCGATCGCCGTCGAGGTGATGCCGACCTCCGGTGCCCGGGTCAGCGCCTGCATCGCCAGAGCGCGCGTCGTGCCGTGCTTGCCGCTGGCGACGATCTGCTGCAGGAACGGCGAGCCGGCGCCCTTCTTCGCCTTGCCCAGCACGGCGACCGCGCGGTTGGCGAGCGCCTCGTCGTCGCCGTGGGTGACGCGCACCAAGGCGTCGCCGTCGAACGAGTCGCCGGCCTGTTCGGCCGTGGCGACGACGGCGGCTGGATCCTGCGGAGGCGTCGGCGTGGCCGTGGGTTCGGTCGCAGTCGGCGTGGCGGTGACGGCCGTCGGCGCCGGGTTCGGCGCGGCCTCGGTCGGTTCCGCGGTCGGCGTCGCCTGTCCGGTCGGCTGGGCTGGCGCGACCACCGCCGGGGCTTCTTGGCCCGTGGGAGCCGGGGTCGGGTCCTGGGGCGACAGCGCAGTCAGCAGGCAGAGTTCGAGCAGGCGCATGCGGTTCCTCCGAGTCGGATTCATCGGCTGCCGCCCGGCAAGGGCTACAGCAACGCTCCAGGATCAAGGGGCCGCGTCCAGCCGTTCGATACCGTGGGCAATGCGCCGCCCAGTCGCAACCAACGCCGAGATCGAACCGCTGCCGCGGCTCGTGTTGGACCGTCGCCGGCTGGTGCTGCGCGTCGTCGGCGTGGGGCTGGTGGCCTTCACCATCGGGCTCGCGTTCGCGCTGCCGCCGCCGGTCGCTGCGCTGATGGTCAGTGCGAGCCTGCTGGCGATGGCGATCGAGCGGCTGGCGGTGCGCGCCGAAGCAGCGGAGAAGGTGCACGTCGTCGCGCGTGCCGCGCGCAGCGAAGGGCAACGCGACGCGGTGGCGCAGGTGATGTCGCTCGAGCTCGCGCACGAACGTTCGCGCTCGGTGCTCGAAGCGCTGCGCGAAGGCGTGCTGGTCGTCGACACCGCGGGCGAGATCGTGCTCGCCAATCCGGCGGCGCGGCGCGCGACGCGCATGCCGATGCAGGATCCGCAAGGGCTGCTGCTGTGGGAGGCGTTGATGCCGGAGCTCGGCCAGCGCGCGCGCGAAGCGTGGCAGGCGCTGCGCGAACAGCCGGTGCTCGCCGACGAGCTGCCGCAGATCCGCTACGCGGCGATCCCGTGCCGCGACGCGGTCTACGACCTGACCGCGGTCGAGGCGACGTCGCGGCGCACCGGCCAGGACTTCGGCAGCGTGTTCCTGCTGGTCGACAGCACGCGCGCGCACGAGCTGCAGCGCCTCAAGGACAGCTTCTTGTCGAGCGTCTCGCACGAGCTGCGCACGCCGCTGACCAACATCTGCGCCTACGCCGAGATCCTGCGCAACATGGTGCCGGGCGAGTCGGCGGAGTGGCCCGAGTTCGTCCGCGTCATCCACGAGGAAGGGCTGCAGCTGAGCCACCTCGTCGACGCGATGTTCGACTACCTGCAGCTCGAGAGCGGCGAGGCGAAGTTCGCCAACGACACCGTCGACGGCACCGGCATCGTCCGCGACTGCGTGCAGCGCATGCAGGCGGCCGCCGGCAAGCGCTGCATCGACCTGCAGCTCGAACTGCACGGCGAAGCGCCAGCACTGCTCGGCGATGCGCCGCGCCTGCAGCAGGTCGTCACCAGCCTGCTCGACAACGCCGTGAAGTTCACGCCGACGGGCGGCGAGGTGCGCGTCGGCCTCGGCGTGCGCGACGAGGGCTGGGAACTGCGCATCGAGGACTCGGGCCCCGGCGTGCCGCCGGACGACCGCCGCGCGGTGTTCGAGAAGTTCCACCAGCTGCGCGACCACCTGACCGACAAGCCGCAGGGCACCGGCCTCGGGCTCGCGACCAGTCGCGCGATCGTGGCGCGCCTCGGCGGCCTGCGCTGGTGCGAGGACTCGTCGCTCGGCGGTGCCGGCTTCGTCGTGCTGCTGCCGGGATTCGGCCAGCCGCGGCTCGCCGCGATCGGCGCTGGCACCGGTGCTGGCGGCGGCTTCTGACGGCGCCAACGAAGCGGGCAGCCGCAGGCTCGACGAGGCCTGGGCGGCGTGCTTCGCTTCCGCGCTGCCACACCATGCAGAGCTTGCCCACTCCCACGTCCCCCGTCGGTCTGCTCGTCCGTGAATCCCCCGGCCGCGGCCGCGGCGTCTTCGCCGAACGCGCCTTCGCCCCCGGCGAAGTGCTCGAACGCGCGCCGGTGCTGGTCGTGCCGCGCAGCCAGGTCGAGTCGCTGCGCGGCACGCTGCTCGACGACTACTTCTTCTGGTGGGACTACGCGCACAACGCCTGCGCGCTCGGCTGGGCGTCGCTCTACAACCACGCGTGCCCGGCCAACGCCGCGTTCCGCATCGAGCCCGCGGCGCGGCTGCTGGTGATCACCTGCGTGCGGCCGATCGCGCCGGGCGACGAGGTCACGATCAACTACCACGGCGACCCGGACGACCCGCGGCCGGTGTGGTTCCCGGCGGTCTGAGCAGGCCGCCAGCTTCGGCTGGGGACCGGCCTTGCAGATGCCAGGTTCGGGCCCTTAGAACCACGGCATGGTCGCCTACCGCCTGGGCCACGCCGCCCGCATCCTCGGCGTCAGCGTCGACACCGTGCGTCGCCTCGCCGACAGCGGCAAGCTGCGCACGACGCGCACGCAGGGCGGGCAGCGCTTGGTCGACGGCGCGCGGCTGGCGCAGCTGGCCGAACGCATCGACGACGATCCGGAGTTCGGCTCGGTGTCGTCGGCGCGCAACCACCTGCTCGGCATCGTCACCCGCGTCGTGCGCGACAAGGTCGCGGCGCAGGTCGAACTGCGCTGCGGGCCGTTCCGCCTGGTCTCGTTGGTGACCCGTGAATCGGTCGACAACCTGCGGCTGCAGCCCGGCGTCATGGCCTACGCCGTGGTCAAGGCGACGAACGTCGTCGTCGAACTCGCCACCGAGGCGGTGACGGCGCTGGACGCCGACGAAGCGAGTGAAGCCGCGCTGCGCGCCGGGCCCGCGCGCAAGGCGAAGCAACGCGGCAACGGCGGTGGGGCGCGTTCCGGCAAGAAGGCGAAGTCATGACCGACAAGCACTCCTCGAGTCGTCACCCACGCCTCCTTCCTGCCGCGGCTCTGCTCAGCCTGCTCGCGGCCTGCAGCCGCACGACAGAACCTACCGTCACGCCGCCGTCGACGGCGCCGATCCGTGTGTTCGCGGCGGCATCGCTGACGGCGAGTTTCCAGGCGATCGCAGCCGCCTACGAGCAGCAGCATCCGGGGCAGAAGGTCGAACTGCACTTCGCCGGCTCGCCGCAGCTGGCGCTGCAGCTGTGCGAAGGAGCCGCGGCCGACGTGTTCGCTGCGGCCGACCAGCCGAACATGCAGAAGGTCGTCGACGGCGGCGTGACCGCCGCGGCGCCGGTCGAGTTCGCGCGCAACGAGCTCGCGATCGCCGTGCGGGCCGGCAATCCGAAGGGCGTGCGGGGTCTCGGCGACCTCGCGCGCGCCGAGTTGAAGGTCGTGTTGTGCGCGCCGGACGTGCCGGCCGGCAAGTACGCGCGCCAGGCCCTGGCCGCGCAGCAGCTGACGGTGCGTTCGGTCTCCGACGAGTCGAGCGTCAAGGCGGTCGTCGGCAAGGTGCAGCTCGGCGAGGTCGATGCCGGCGTCGTCTACGCCACCGACACCAAGGTGGACGGCGTCGAAGGCGTGGCGATCCCGAGCGCGCAGAACGTCGTCGCCAGCTATCCGATCGCCGTGCTCGCGCGCGGCGGCAACCGCGCCGGCGGCGAAGCGTTGGTCGCCTTCGTGCGCAGCGAGGCCGGGCGCGCGCTGCTGCGCCAACACGGCTTCGTGTCGCCATGATCGGGCGTGGTCCCATCGCCCGCACCGGGCTGGCGACGGTGGCGCTGCTCGCCGCCCTGCTGTTCGCCCTGCCGCTGCTCGGCCTGCTGGTGCGCACGCCGTGGGGCGAGCTGCCAGCGCTGCTGCAGCAGCCGGCGGTGCTGCGCGCGGTGGGGCTGTCGCTGGTCAGCTCGGGTTCGGCGCTGCTGCTGGCGATCGGGTTCGGCTTGCCGCTCGCCGTGTGGCTGGCGTCGGGCCACTCGCCGCTGCGCACCGTCGTGCGCATCGTCGTCACGCTGCCGATCGTGCTGCCGCCGATCACCGCCGGCATCGCGCTGCTGCTCGCCTTCGGCCGGAACGGTCTCGTCGGCGCCTGGCTCGACCGCTGGTTCGGCATCGGCCTGCCGTTCACCACGTTCGCCACCGTCGTCGCCGCCGCCTACATGGGCATGCCGTTCTTCGTGCTCAGCGTCGAAGCCGGGTTGCGCGCGTTCGATCGCCGCTACCTCGACGTCGCCAGCACGCTCGGCGCCTCGCCGCTGCGGCGGTTCCTCACGGTGACGCTGCCGATGGTGCTGCCGTCGCTGCGCACCGGCGCACTGCTGTGCTGGGCGCGCGGGCTCGGCGAGTACTGCGCCACGCAGATGTTCGCCGGCAACCTCGACGGCACGACGCGCACGATGCCGCTCGCCTGTGGCATGGCGATGGAGAGCGAGCCGAACGTCGCCATCGCACTCAGCGTGATCCTGGTCGCGGTCTCGGTCGGCGTGCTGTTCGTGCTGCGCCACGGCTTCCCCGGGCAGGAGCGGCGATGAAGCTCTCGTTGCACGGCACGCTGCAGCGCGGCACGTTCGCCGCGAACGTGCAGCTCGACGTCGCCGCTGGTGAGACGCTGGCGCTGGTCGGGCCGAACGGAGCCGGCAAGTCGAGCTGTGTGCAGGCGATGGCCGGGCTGCTGCCGCTGGCTGTTGGCGAACTGCGCCTCGGCGACGACTTGCTCGACGCGCCTGCGGCCGGACGATTCGTGGTGCCGGAGCAGCGCCACGTCGGCTACCTGCCGCAGGAGCCGCTGCTGTTCCCGCACCTGACGGTGCGCGACAACGTGGCGTTCGGTTTGCGCGCGCGCGGGGCCGTGGCTGCGGAAGCTCGCCGCACGGCCGAGGCCTGGCTCGCGCGCGTCGGCATCGCCGAGCTCGGCGATCGCAAGCCGCGCG
>CANGSN010000186.1 GCA_947455805.1 Planctomycetota bacterium | reverse complement strand
GCTGGCAACCAGGCGGGGGGCGTGTTGTCGGGGTTGCGGCGGCGTTGCGCGGTGCGGCCGATGCGCACGCCGTGGCGCGTCGACACCGCCGTTGCCATGCCGGGGGCCTGCTCGCTGCAGACGGCGATCGCCGCCGGGGCCCCGTTCGCCAGCGCCTGCTGCAAGGCACCGAGCAGGCGCTTGCCGAGTTCGTCGCGCGCAGCGAGCGCCTTGCCGAACTGCGCCTGCTGGGCTGGCGTCAGCGCGTCGGTGCCGACGGCGGGCCACGGTGCCGGTGGGGTCGTGGTCGCGCAGGACACGAGCAGGGCGGCCGGGATCAGCAACCACGATGGGTGGCGACGCATGCCGGTAGGGAAGCGCCGAGCCGGTGCCGGCGACAGTCGCCGAGGGGCCACCCGCAGATTTTCTTCGCCGCGCGCGTGCGTTCCGCCGGCGCCGGTCCTTCCAGGGCAGAGACACCACCACCCTACCGAGAACCGAACATGAACCGCCGCGCCCTCCCCGTCCTGCTGCTCGCCGCCGCCGTCGCCGCACAGGGTCCCGACATGCTGGTCACCTACTCGCAGCAGGAGCAGACGCTTTCGCTGAGCGGCGGCACCGTGCTGCAGCGCCTGCTGCCGAACGAGATCGCCTACCTCGAGTGGAGCAACGGCCCGTGCGCCGCCCCGTCGGCCGAGAAGTGGGCGCCGCGCACGGCGTTCGACACGATGGCCGGTGACGAGGACGCCAACGGCGTCCTGTTCTCGCCCTTCCTGTTCGGCCGCATCGACGCGCTGTGCGTCGGCTTCGGTTCGACCACGGCGGTCGGCGGCACCAACCTGCGCGAGGTGTTCTGGTCGCCCGAGGTCGCCATGGGCCCGTTCGTGTCCGGGGCGCCGAGCCTGCGCCCGGGCGACGTCGGCCGCATCGTGCGGCAGGGCTTTCTCGACGGCCAGGTCGAGTACTTCATGCGCCAGGAACAGTTCAACCAGGCGCTCGGCCTGCCGCTGAACACGCCGATCGACGTCGACGCGATCACCTTCCAGCCCGGCCTCGGCGTCTACTTCTCGCTCGACCAGGACATCGGGGCGAACACGTTCTGCGGCCCGACGTTCGTGCGCGACGGCGACCTGCTGGTCGTGCCCGACTGGGCGATCACCTGGACGCCCGACTTCCGCGTCGCCGCCGTGCTGCCGAACAGTGCCGCGGTCGTGCACGCCGAGGCGCAGATCCAGGCGATGGTGATCAACGCCGGCGTCGCCGACCACCTCGGCAACTGCGTCAACACCGCCATCGACCTCGAGTCGCTCGAGTTCGACTGGAACGGGACCATGGGCATCAGCTTCCCGTGCCCTGGTGCCTTCTTGCAGACTCCGAACTTCGTGTTCTCGGTCGAGACGACGACCGGGGCGGGCCTGCTGACGACGGTCGGCGGCGGCCAGATCTACAACCACCTGTGCGGCCCGGCGGCGATGCCGTGCGGCGGCATCACGATGGGCCCGCAGATGGGCATCCGCCCGGCCACGGCCGCGATGGGCGCGCCGAGCTTCGTCAACGCGCTGGCGTTCGGCCGCGCCTTCACCCACGTGCTCGAGCCGCTGCAGCACGTGATGAACGTGCCGTTCGGGGCGCCGATGGGGGCCAACCGCGTCGACTACAACTCGCCGTTCGCGGCCAACTTCGTCTTCGTCGAACTGGTCGGCATGCCGGTCCCGCAGTCGCTGCCGGCCTTCCCGTTCTCGCTGCTGTGCTTCCCGGACATCTACACGATCAACCTGATCCCCTACGGCCCGGTGTTCGGTCAGTTCGGCAGCTTCCCGGTGATGGCGATCCCGCCGGCGCTGCCGCCGACCAAGCTGCTGTTCCAGAGCGTCGGCATCGGCGGTAGCGGCTTCGAGCTGAGCACGCCCGCGGTCATCGACATCAACTGAACGACGTCACCTGAGCGGGCCAGGCGCCTCAAGGTCGCCGCGAAGGGCCGCTCCCACGCAGGTGGGGGTGGTCTTTCGCCGTTTGCGCGGCGTTCTCGGGGGGCTGGGCGGTGGCGCAGGATTTTCTGCTTCGAGCGCGTGCGCTGCCGCCGGAACGGTCCTTCCAGGGCAAGCAGCGCAACCCAACCCAACTACGAAACCCATGACCTCCCGCACCTTCTCCCTCCTCCCCGCGGCCCTGCTGGCCGCGTCCCTCACCGCACAGGGCCCGGACCTGCTGCTGACCTTCTCGAACCCCGAGAGCACGCTGTCCGGCAGCGGCGGCACCGTGCTGCAGACGCTGCGGCCGAACGAGATGGCGAGCGTGCAGTACTGGACCTCCCCGTGCCCGACGTCGGCCGAGAAGTGGACGCCGCGCACGGCCTTCCACACCATGGCCGGCGACGAGAACGCCGACGGCCTCTACTGGAACCCGGGGCTGTTCGGCAGGATCGACGCGATCTACGCGCCGTCCCCGTCGACCTCGACCGGCGGCGCGACCGACCAGCGCGACGTGTTCTGGTCGGTGGAGTTGCCGATGGGCGTCAACATCAGCCCGGCGCCGTTCCGGCCGGGTGACGTCGCCCGCATCGTGCGCAACGGCTTCGTCGACGGCCAGGTCGAGTACTTCATGCGGCAAGAGCAGTTCGCCATCGCACTCGGCCTGCCGCCGGCGACGCCGCTCGACGTCGATGCGATCGCGTTCGGCCCCAACTTCGGTGTCTACTTCTCGCTCGACGTCGACATCTTCTGCCCGCTGCTGTGCGGTGGCACACTCGTGCGCGACGGCGACATCGTCTGCGTGCCGCCGGCGGCCCTGGCCTACACGCCCGATCAGCGCATCGCCAACGCGCTGCCGGCGAGTGCCGTCGTGGTCTACACCGAAGCCCAGGTCGACGCGATGGTGGCCCTCGCCGGTGTCGCCGATCGCTTCGGTGCCTGTGTGCCGAGCGCCCTCGACCTCGAAGCGCTCGAGATCGACCTGTTCGGGCCGGTCACGATCATTCCCACCTGCACCGGCCTGCCCTTGGTCGTGCCGACGCTGCTCTTCGCCACGCAGACGATGACGGGGGCGAGCTTGCTGACGACGCTCGGTGGAGGCGCGATCTGGAACACGCCGTGCGGCCCGACCGGAACGCCTTGCGGATTCGGTCCGACCTTCGGTCCCCAGCTCGGCATCCGTGCGACCTCGACGGCCGTCGGTGCGCCGAGCTGGGTCAACGGCCTCGCGCTGGCCCGCCCGCACCGCCACGTGCTCGAACCGCAGCAGCACGTCATGAACGTGTTCCCCTTCGGCGCGCCGTTCGGCAGCAACCAGATCGACTACGGCTCGGAGTGGCCGGTCGGCATCGTCTTCGTCGAACTGGTGCCGCCGACGGTGCCCGGCTCGTTCCCTGCGGCCCCGTTCTCGCAGCTGTGCTTCCCCGACATCTACACGCCGAGCTTGATCAGTTGGGGCCCGATCTTCGGCCCGTGGGGTACGTTCCCGACGATGGCGATCCCGCCGATGTGGACCGGCAAGGTGCTGTTCCAGGCGGTCGGCCTCGGCGGCAGCGGCTTCGAACTCAGCACGCCGACGGTCATCGACGTGCAGTGAGCGAACGGTCGGCCGCGGCGCCATGACCGAACGGCGTGGCGCGGCTTGACGAAGCGAGGGGCGGGCGCGTGCGATGGCACGATGACCGCCCCTCGCTTCGTTCCGTTCGTCGATCGCCACCTGCCGGTCCCCGACGCCGCGACCGCGGTGGCGGCGTTCGAGCAGGCGCTGCGGCGGCGGCGCAGCGTGCGGCAGTTCTCCGATCGCCCGGTCGAGCGCTCGTTGCTCGAAGCGTTGGTGCGCTGTGCGCACACGGCACCGAGCGGGGCCAACAAGCAGCCGTGGCGCTTCGTCTGCGTGCAGGATCCGGCGATCAAGGCGCGCATCCGCACCGCTGCCGAAGCCGAGGAGCGCGAGTTCTACGGACGCCGCGCCAACGACGAATGGCGCCGCGACCTCGAGCCGCTCGGCACCGACGAGCACAAGGAGTTCCTGACGGTGGCGCCGTGGCTCGTCGTCGTGTTCCAGCTGACGAAGACCGACGACGGTGGGCAGGTCTACTACCTGAAGGAGTCGGTCGGGCTCGCGTGCGGCATGTTCCTGGCGGCAGCACAGCTGGCGGGGCTGGCGACGTTGACACACACGCCGAGCCCGATGGCGTTCCTCGGCGAGATCCTCGGCCGGCCGGCGCACGAGCGGCCGTTCCTGCTGATCCCGGTCGGCTACGCCGCCGACGCCTGCGAAGTGCCGGTGGCGGCGATGCAGCGGCGGCCGCTGTCCGAGGTGATGGTCGTGGTGTAGTCGAGCTACACCTGCACCGTCTTCCAGGTGCCGCGGCGTTGGATGCGCGGTCCGTTGCGGGACGGTGGCGGTGGCGCGCTCACTTCGCCACCCAGCGGTTGTCGTCGCGGTCGACGTCGAGCGTGCGCTGCTCGGGATCGATCGTCACCTCGACCACGGCCTTGCCGAACGTCAGCGTCGCCGTCGTCGCACCCGCCAGCCACGTGCCGACCGGCACCTCGGCGTCCTGCGTGGTGCCGTCAGCGAAGCGCACGCGCACGAACGCCGGGTGCGGGGCGCGGCCCTCGTCGCGGATCACCACGGTGGCGCCGTTCTCGCCGTTCTGGACCTCGCCGACCGCGTGGTCGAGCGTCCACGTCGTCGTCCACCACGTGCTCCAGTACCAGTCGAGGTCCTGGCCGAGCGAGCGGTTCATGCTGGCGAAGAAGTCCTCGGGCGTGGGATGCGCGAAGCGCCATGCCATCGCGTAGTCGCGCAGCGCTGCCTGCACCTTGTCCTCGCCGAGCCAGCGCGCCAGCTGCTGCAGCATCGCCGCCGGCTTCGTGTAGCACAGGAAGCCGTAGCTCTCGCGGAACTGCAGGTGGTCGGCGTGGCGCAGCATCGGCTCGCGGTCGAGGCCCGCCGCTGCGTACTGCACGTACTGCCGCATCGACGAGGGGGCCTTCTTCGTGCGGTCGCGTCGCCAGTAGTCGCTCTCGAGCAGCTCGGTGTAGAAGTCGACGAGCCCTTCGTCCTGCCAGCCGAACGCCGTCTCGTCGTTGCCGACCAGCATCGGGAACCACATGTGCGCCAGTTCGTGCGCGATCAGGCTCTGCTGGCCGAACGCGACGCGCTGGTCGCCGCACAAGGTCAGCATCGGATACTCCATGCCGCCGCCGAGGATGCCTTCGACGACGGTGGCGTGCGGCCACGGATACGGCGTCAGCCACTGCGACAGGTGTTCGATCGTGTGCTGGGCGAACTTGCACGACGGGCGCCAGGCGGCGTTCGGCCGGCGGTAGAACGTGTGCACGAGGCAGCGATCGGGCGCGCCGTCGCCGTCGCGATCGCCGACCGAAGCACTGCTGGCGTCCCAGCGCCACGTGGGGCAAGCGCCGAACGCGAAGTCGCGCACGTTCTGCGCCTGGAAGCGCCACACCAGCTTGCCGTCGGTGCCCGGGCGCGTCGCTTCGCCGCGTTCGAGCGCGCGCTTGCCGACGATCGGCACCGTCTCGCTCGCCGTCGCCGCCTTCGCCAGCGCCTCGCGGCTGGCCTCGGTCAGCACGTCCTCCGGGTTCTGCAGCGTGCCGGTGGCGGCGCAGAGCCAGCCCTGCGGCAGCGTGATCGCGACCTCGTAGTCGGCGTACGGCATGTAGAACTCGCTCTCGCCGAGGTACGGCTCCGCGACCCAGCCGCGCACGCAGTCGCGCACCGCGAACTGCGGGTACCAGTAGCCGAGGAAGAACAGCTCGCGCCCCTCGCGGCCCATGCGCGGCGCCTCGCCTTCGGGCACGACGAACGAGAACTCGAGTGCCAGCTCGACCTTGCCGTCCGGCGGCAGCGCCGCGGGCAGCGGCACCAGCAGGCGCGTGCCGTCGATGCTGGGTTCGACCGGTTGGCCGGCGACGACGACGCGATCGACGGCGATGCCGGCCGTGATCTGCACCGGCACGTTGCGCACCGCGGTGGCGGTGTGGAGGTTCTGGCGCAGGTGCAGCAGCAGTTCGCGCAGCGGCTCCGGCGAGCGGTTGTGGTAGGTCGCGCGCTGGCGGCCGATCACCTCGGCGCTGCCGGGCACCAGTTCGACGTCGATCTGGTAGCTGGCGAAGTCGGTCCAGTGCTGCGGGCCCGGCTTGCCGTCTTCGGTGTGCGTGCCGGCGGCGACGGCGGCCTGCCAGTCACGCGAACGATCGAGCGGGTGCGGCAGCGGGCGTTGCGCGGCGGTCGGCAGCGACAGCAGGGCGCAGGCGAACAGCGCGAACGCGAACGGACGGCGGGCGAGTGGGGCCATGCGGGGTGCGGATCCTAGCGAGCCCGCTGCCGCCGAAAGGCGTGCTCAGGCGGGCACGTCGGCCGTGGCCGGGCAGCGGCGATGACGTTCGCGCAGCCAGGCGACCAGCAGCCCGATCGCGAACACGGCCAGCCAGACCAGCACGGCGACGCGGCGGTCGGCGGTCGCGTCGACCGGGGCCGGCGGCGGCGGTGGCACGTCGCGTGGCAAGGCGTCGAGATCG
>CANGSN010000185.1 GCA_947455805.1 Planctomycetota bacterium | reverse complement strand
GGTGGCATCGGCGCCGAGGCTCAGCGCGGCGGCGTCGCGCGGCACGCAGACCTTGATCGTCATGGCTTGCTCCTGGCCTCCGCCAGCAGGCGGTCGAGCTTCGGCGGGGTCACGCGGCCATGCAGGTCGCCGTCGATCAGCACCGCCGGCGAGCAGGCGCAGTTGCCGAGGCAGTAGACCGGTTCGATGGTCACCGCACCGTCGGGCGAGGTTTCGCCGAGCTTGCAGCCGAGCGTGCGTTCGGCGTGCGCGGTCAGTTCGCGGCTGCCGCAGGCCTGGCAGCTCTCCGCCTGGCAGACCTTGAGCACCGCGCGGCCCGGCTTCGTGGTGCGGAAGTCGTGGTAGAACGAGATCACGCCGTGCACCTCGGCCCGCGAGCGGTTCAGCGCCTTGGCGATCTGGCCGACGGCGCCGGGCGGCACGAAGCCGAGGGCCTGCTGCACGTCGTGCAGGATCGGCAGCAGGTTGCCCGGGGCATCGCGCCAGCGGGTCAGGATCACAGCGACGGTGGCCGTGTCGTAGGGCGGGAGATCGGGGCCGCGGCGGCGGCCGTGGCCGCGCGGCAGGACGGAGTCGTTCTTCACGGGCGTTCGCTGGGACCGATGCGTGGGGACCGGAGCGACCAACAGTAGGTCCCGATCGCGGGCTGCGCCAGGAAGCAGCTGGCACGACTTCCGCCTCCGGCCTCCTGGCTTCGCCGAAAGCCACGACCTATCCTCGACACCTCGCGCGCCACTCCGCCGCCGGAGTGGAACCCGCGCTGGCAAGCGGGCTACGGCTGCCGTCGGCACAGCGCCGATGAACGCGCGTCCCGCGCGCCACACGGCGGACCATCTCATGAGCAGCAACCCCTCGAAGGAACCGGGCGACGGCCAAGGCGGCAAGAAGCCGCGCGGCATGGGCGGAGTGATCCTGATCCTCGCTCTGCTGTTGGCCCTGTTCCTGGTCGTGTCGAGCTCGGGCCGCGACGGCCAGAACTCGGTCCACGCCTTCTACAGCCACCTCTACAACGGGCGCATCGAGTCGATCGGCTTGTCCGACGGCGTCGTCACCGCCAGCGTGCGCACCGAGCAGGGGCTGAAGCCCATGGAAGTGCTGCTGCGCGACTTCCAGCGCCGCGAAGGCGAGAACGAGTTCGAGTTCATCCGCGAGATGCAGCCGCTGCGCCTCGACCCGACGTACGGCCCGGGCGGGGCGGCTCGCTTCCTGGCCGACGTCACCGACGGCAAGGTGCGCGTGCTGCGCGCGTTCCTCGTGCAGGAGGTCGAAGGCAAGAGCCAGACGCAGACCACGCGCCCGGCCGGCACGCCGGAGGTGCGGCAGGAGGGCACGTTCCTGTTCGCGCTGTTGCTGCGCGACTCGAAGCTGAGCTACGTGCGCATCGCCAGCCCGCAGCCGGGCGAACCGTCGCTGCAGGCGCTGGCCGACGCGCTGGCGGCGCGCTCGGTGCCGCTGCGCGTGCAGTCGATGTCGCTGAACCCCGCGGACTTCCGCGTCAGCGAGCCGAACACGGCGATGATCTACATCCTCGGCACCGTCGGCCCGTGGCTCCTGGTGCTGGTGATCGTCTGGTTCGTGATCCTGCGCCAGATGCGCTCGCCGGGCGGCGGCGGTGGCGTGCTGAGCTTCGGCCGCAGCCGCGCCTCGCTCTACACCAAGGAGAACCGCACCAACATCACCTTCGACGACGTCGCCGGCATGGAGGAGGCGAAGGCGGAGGTGCGCGAGGTCATCGAGTTCCTGAAGAACCCGCAGAAGTTCGCGCGCCTCGGTGGCTCGATCCCGCGCGGCGTGCTGCTGGTCGGTTCGCCCGGCACCGGCAAGACGCTGCTGGCGAAGGCGATCGCCGGCGAGGCCGAGGTGCCGTTCTTCTCGATCTCCGGTTCGGACTTCGTCGAGATGTTCGTCGGCGTCGGCGCCAGCCGCGTGCGCGACCTGTTCAAGCAGGCGCGCGAAGCGAGCCCGTGCATCGTGTTCCTCGACGAGATCGACGCCGTCGGTCGCAAGCGTGGCACCGGCATGGGCGGCGGCCACGACGAGCGCGAGCAGACGCTGAACGCGATCCTGGTCGAGATGGACGGCTTCGACTCCGACAAGGGCATCATCCTGGTCGGCGCCACGAACCGCCCCGACGTGCTCGATCCGGCCCTGCTGCGGCCGGGCCGCTTCGACCGCCAGGTCGTCATCGACCGGCCCGACGTGAAGGGCCGCGAAGCGATCCTGAAGGTGCACGCGCGCAAGGTGAAGATGGCCGGCCACGTCGACCTGGTGGTGATCGCCAAGGCGACCGCCGGCTTCTCCGGTGCCGAACTGGCCGCAGTGATCAACGAGGCCGCGATCCTGGCGGCGATGAAGAACAAGGACGCCGTCGACATGGGCGACCTCGAGGAGGGGCGCGACCGCGTGCGTTGGGGCCGCGAGAAGCGTTCGCGCGCGATCGAGGAGGAGGACAAGAAGGTCACCGCCTACCACGAGGCCGGCCACGCCATCGTGTCGATGCTGACGCCGGACCAGGATCCGGTGCACAAGGTGACGATCGTCTCGCGCGGCCGCGCGCTCGGCGCCACCATGTCGCTGCCGGAGAAGGACGACTACAACCACTGGCGCAAGAAGCTGCTCGGCCGCATGGCCGTGTGCTTCGGCGGCCGCATCGCCGAGGAGCTCGTCTTCGGCGACATGTCGGCCGGGGCGCAGAACGACATCGAGCAGGCGACCAACCTGGCGCGCGTCATGGTGTGCGAGCTCGGCATGAGCGCGAAGGTCGGGCCGATCAAGTACACCGCCGAGGACGAGAATCCGTTCCTCGGGCGCGAGTTCCGCCTCGCCGGCAACGTCAGCGAGCGCACGCTCGAGCTGCTCGACGAAGAGGTCAAGCGCCTCGTCGACGAGCAGTACGCGGCGGCGACGAAGCTGCTGCAGGACAACCGGCCGAAGCTCGACGCGGTGGCGCAGGCACTGCTGAAGCACGAGACGATCAGCGGCGACGAAGTGGCGGCGGTGATGCGCGGTGACGACCTCGACGAGTACCGGCAGGCACAGCAGCGGTTGCAGCAGCCGGCGCCGAAGCGTCCCGAGCCGCCGCCGCTGCCGCTGCCGAGCAGCGACCCGCTGCGCCAGCCGCTCGACAAGAAGCCGGACGTCGGCCTGTCCGGCGCCTGATCGCCACGCCTCGAACCGCCCGCGCCCCGCCGCCCGATGCTCGCAACGGAAGCACTGCTGTCGTCGCCGCAAGCTCCCGACGAGGGGTTGGCGGCGTCGCTCGAACCGCTGAAGCCGCTGGTCGAGATCACGATCTTCGCGGTGCTGTTCTACGCAGTGCTGCGCTTCCTGTGGGCGACGCGCGGTTCGACGTTGCTGAAGGGCCTGCTGGTGGTCCTGGTCGCGGTGCTGGTGGCGGCCTTCCTGCTGATCCGCACGTTCGCGCTCGACCGCGTGGCGTGGTTGGCCGAGCAGCTCGGCCCGTCGGTGGCGCTCGGCCTCGTCGTCGTGTTCCACCCGGAGATCCGGCGCGCCATCGTGCATCTCGGTGACGCCAAGATGTTCCGCACGCTGTTTCGCAGTGACACCAAGGTCGTGCCGCGGCTGCTGCGGGCGATCAGCCGCCTCAGCGAGGACAAGACCGGCGCCCTGATCGCGATCGAGCGCGAAGCGTCGTTGTCGGAGCTGTCCGAGAACGGCCACCTGCTCGACGCCGAGCTCAACTCCTACCTGCTGGAGTCGATCTTCTTCCCGAAGAGTCCGCTGCACGACGGCGGCGTGGTCGTGCGCGACGACCGCATCGTCGCCGCCTCGTGCCTGTTCCCGCTGAGCCAGAACACCGACGTCGACAAGCGCCTCGGCACCCGCCACCGCGCGGCGCTGGGCTTGTCCGAGGAGACCGACGCGTTCGTGCTGGTGGTCAGCGAGGAGACCGGCTCGGTGTCGACGGCCAGCGGCGGCAAGCTCGACCACGGGCTGACCCTGGCCCAGCTCGAGGCGCAGCTGAACGAGCTCTACGGCAACAAGAAGAGCAAGGCTTCGCCGTGACATCCGACCAACGCAGGTCCAGTGGCGTGTTCGCGCTGCTCGTCGCGCACCCGTGGCAGAAGCTGCTCGCGATCGGCCTCGCGATGTTGTTCTGGATGTTCGTCGACGCGCGCATCAACGGCACCACGACGCGCACGATCCCGCTGGTGACGGTCGGCACGCAGAGCGTGTCCGGCGAGAAGCTCGAACGGCTGGCGGTGGTGTTGCCGACCGACCGGGTCGTCGGCCGCCGCTTCTTCGACGGTGACCGCGAGCTCGACAAGGTCGAGGTCGTCGTCTCCGGCCCGCGGTTCCGCGTCGACGCGTTGAAGGACGACGTGCTGAACCTGCAGGTGACGAAGTTCCTGTCGCTCGACTGGGCGGCGCGCACCAACATCGAACTGACCGCCGCCGACATCCGCCGCGACCGTCCGCTCGAGCAGCTGCGCATCGAACTGGTGCCGCCGCGCATCCGGCTCGAGGTCGAGCGCGTCGAGGAGCGGCCGTTCACGCTGACCTGGAACCTGGTCGACGTGCAGGAAGGCCCGTTCGCCGACCGCTTGCGTCGCGAGACCTGCAAGTTCGCGCCGGAGACGGCGGTCGTGCTCGGCTCGGCCAACGGCATCGAGACGCTGACCAAGCTCGGCGGCAAGCCGTTCCGCGCCGTGCTGAGGGGCGGCGTCAACGACCGCCAGGCGTCGGCGAGCCTCGAACTGGTCGGCGGCGCCGAGCTCGGCCTGCGCCTCGCCGCCGTGCCGGTGATGAGTGTCGACGTGCTGCCGCAGATGTTCCGCTACGACCTCGAGCTGCCGATCCTGGTCGACGACCTGTCGCTGCCGGCCGAAGCCCGCGGCACCTACAAGCCGGAGACGCGCACGATGACGGTCGCCATCCGCGCCGGCGGTACGCTGCGCGGCCTGTTGGTCCAGCAGACCGACAACGGGGACGTCAAGGACGGCAGGAGGCTCGCCGAGTTTGCGGCCCAGAACCTGCGGCTCTTGGTCTACGTGCGTCCCGAAGCATCGCTCGGGCAGGAGATCGAACGACAGGCGCGCCTCTTCTTCGTCGGCAAGGAGTACCAGACGATCGATCGCACCGAGTTCTCGCTGCAGGACCCCGTGATCATCAAGCTGCGCCGCGAGTAGCCGCCGCGGGCCTCGCGGCGACGCCGCGCGAAAACCCTCGCGCGCCGCCGGGGTTTTCGCGACTCTGCGCGCATGACCCAGATCGACCTGCCGAAGTTCGGCACCGATGGCCTGCGCGGCCGCGCAGGCGACGCCCCGATGGAGCCGGAGACCCTGCGCCGCATCGGTGCGGCGCTCGGTGTGCTGCTGCAACGCAGCGGCGGCGCGCAGAAGAGAGTGCTGGTCGGCAACGACGGCCGCGAGTCGGCGCCGTGGATCCTCGAGGCGCTGGCCCAGGGTCTGGTCGCCGCCGAGGTTGCGATCGCCGACATCGGCCTGTGCACGACGCCAGCACTGGCGTTCCTTGCGCGCACGCAGTCGGTCGACGCGGGCATCATGATCAGCGCGTCGCACAATCCGGCGCACGACAACGGCATCAAGATCTTCGCCGCCGACGGCACCAAGCTGCGGGACGACGACGAAGCGGAGATCGCCCGGCTCGCCGTCGAACTGCGCCCGGCCGACGTGCGCAACGCGCGCACGCGCGACCGCAGCGACCTGCTGACCAAGTACGTCGAGTTCTTCGCCGAGCAGTTCCCCGACCTCGACCTGACCGGCCGCAAGGTCTGCATCGATGCCGCCAACGGCGGCGGCGCCGAGCTCGGCCCGCGCATCCTGCGTGCGTTCGGCGCCGAGGTCGTCGAGCTCGCCTGCGAGCCGGACGGCTTCAACATCAACGACGACTGTGGGGCCCTGCATCCCGAACGGCTCGCAGCAATGGTGCAGGAGCACGGTGCGTGCCTCGGCATCTGCCTCGACGGCGACGGCGACCGCGGCATCTTCGTCGACGAGCGCGGCACCGTGCGCGACGGCGACGACGTGCTGGCCCTGTTCGGGCGCCAGCTGCAGCGCGACGGCCGCCTGCCGGGTTCGCGCGTGGTGGCGACGGTGATGAGCAATCTCGGCCTGCACAAGGCACTGCGCGAGGTCGGCGTCGGCGTCGAGGTGACGCCGGTGGGCGACCGCAACGTCTTCCTCGCCATGCAGAAGCTCGGCGCCGTCGTCGGCGGCGAGCAGTCGGGCCACGTGCTGTTCGCCGACCACCACCTGATCGGCGACGGCCTCTACACCGGCATCCGCCTGCTGGCGAACGTGCGCGATGGCGCCATGTCGGCGGCGTTCGCGGCGTTCCACCGCTTCCCGCAGGAACTGATCAACGTGCCGGTGAGGCAGAAGCCGCCGCTCGACAGCGTGCCGGCGATCGCGCAGAAGGCCGCCGAGGTCGAGAAGGTGCTCGGCAGCGATGGCCGCCTGCTGCTGCGCTACTCCGGCACCGAGCCGAAGTGCCGCGTGATGATCGAGGCCGCCGACG
>CANGSN010000184.1 GCA_947455805.1 Planctomycetota bacterium | reverse complement strand
GCGCGCGCGGCGACCGCACGGCCGGCCCCTTGCTCGTGTTCAGCATCCGGAACTGGATACCGGTCTGGTCGGTGACCACCCCCATCTCGCCGCCGAGCGCGTCGACCTCGCGCACCAGCTGGCCCTTGGCGAGACCGCCGATCGCCGGATTGCACGACATGCGGCCGATCGCCGCCGGGTCGAGCACGACCATCGCCGTGCGGCAGCCGAGGCGGGCGGCCGCGGTCGCCGCCTCCACGCCGGCGTGGCCGCCGCCGACCACGATCACGTCGAAGTCACGAGTCACCACCGCCTAGCTTTTCGCGCCGCCCCGGCGAAGGCAAGAGGCGTCGATGCGTGTGCTTTGGATCCACCGCGCGGCGGATCAGGCGATCGGCACCGAGCGCGCGTAGATCGCCCGCAGCAGCAGCCGGTGACGGAGCACGTAGGTCCACATGGCCGAGCCATCGGCCAGCGACGGGCTGCGACTGCAGCGCCGCTGGCAACGGAGTCCTGCCGCGCGGGGCGCAGCTTGTGCGGGTGCCGGCAGGACACCTAGACTCGCAGCATGCAGCCATCGCGCCGCGCGCCGGGTCGTTCCGCCAAGAGCTTCCGCTCCATCGCGTGCCGGGCGCTGGCCCTGGTGCTGTCGATCGCGCCCTGCAGCGCGCAGGTCACGGTCGCGGAACTCGGCAAGCTGGCCCGCGACCGCGCCGCGCGCCACACCGAAGGCAAGCTGCTCGAGCCGTTCGTGGCCGACCTGAGCGTCGAATACGACGCCAACAAGGCCACGCTCGAGACCCGCTTCGAGGCGATCGTGGCGCTCGGCGAGGCGGTCGTGCCGGAGCTGCTCGCGCATCTCGTGCCGGCGCAGAACAGCGACGCGGCGCGCCAACTGGCCAGCAACTGCGGACGGCTGCTGGCGCGGTTCGAACTCGAGGAGCACTTCGGCGCCTTGGTCGAACTGGCGCTCGGCCAGAGCGAGACGGCGCGCGGCGAATCCATCCGCCTGCTCGGCGCAGTCGAAGCCCCGGCGGCGACGACGCTGCTGCTCGACCTGCTCGACCAGCCGAAGGCGGAGACGCGGCGGCTCGTCCTCGACGCGCTCGGCCGTCGCCGCGCTGCCGGCGCCGCCCCCAAGGTCGCAGCGATGCTGGCGTCGGCCGACCGCAGCGTGCGGCTCGAGGCGCTGGGCTGCCTCGCGGAGATCGGCAGCTCGGCCGTGCTCGAGCCCGTTCGCACCGCCTACGCCAACGAGAAGGACAACAAGCTGCTGCCGGCCTACATCGAGTACTTCGCTGCCGCCGTGCGCGAACACGACCAGGTCGCCCGCGAACTGCTGCCGCTGCTGAGCCGCGAGCGCATCGACTGGCGCGACACCAAGCGGCTGATCGAGGCGCTGGCGACGATCGCCCCGCGCGACCACGAGCCGACGATCCGCAACCTCGGCGACATCATCCAGAAGGGCGAACTCAACGAGCTCGGCCTGCAGGCGGCGCTGACCATCCAGGCGCTGGGCGACAAGCAGGGCATCACCCGCCTGCGTCGCGCCCTCGACGAGCAGCTGAAGAAGCCAAGCCGCCGCGGCGAGGCCGCACTCTACGAGCTGCGTGGGCAGCTCGGCATCGCCAGCGAGGACTACAACGAGGCCTACACCGACTTCGTGCACGCGGCGGAGAAGGCCGGCGAGACGGCGACGATGGTGCAGAAGGCCGTCGCCGGGATGATGCGGTGCGAGGCGCGGCGCAAGAAGGTGCAGAGCCTGATCAAGCTGATCCGGGAGTCGGGGCTGTCGGTGGCCGACATCGAGGCGATCGGCAACTACGACGCCGTGTTCCGGGACACGCTGCAGCAGGACAAGGTGAAGGCGGCGCTGCAGGCGCTCGCCAAGCCAGCTGGCGGCAAGTAGCAGCTCGGCGCCGGCACCGGTACAGCCCAGCTCGCCCCCGGCCCGAGCGCGGCTCCCGCGCATCGGGCGATGCCCACGCTGCGCACAAGTTGCGTGGGGTGGCCACGAAGGCGGCGCGTCGCCTTGACCGCGCAGGAGCATGGCGACAAGATGTTCGCCCCCTTTTCGCCGTCGCGACCCGCGCCGGCGCCGCATTCCCGCTAGCCAGACATCGCCATGGAAGTCCAGGTTGCCGAAACCGGCCCCTGCAGCCGCTCCCTGACCATCACGGTCCCGCCGACGCTCGTCAACGAACACCTGGATCGGATGTTCCAGTCGGCGACCCAGCAGATCCACATGAAGGGCTTCCGGCCGGGCAAGGTCCCGCGCAACCTGGTCGAGAAGCGCTTCGGCAACGGCATCCTGGCCGAGGCGAAGGAGCAGATGCTCAATCGCTTCTTCGGCGAGGCCTGCCGCAGCAAGGACCTGAACCCCGTCGGCCGCATCGCCATCGACGACTTCGAGAAGCTCGAAGTCAAGCCGGGCCAGCAGCTGAAGTTCATCGCCAAGATCGACGTGCGCCCGACCTTCGAGCTCAAGGTCAGCAAGGGCCTCGAGGTCGAGGGCTTCGAGGGCGAGGCGTCGGACCTCGACGTCGACAATGCGCTGAAGGAGATCGTGCATCAGAAGCGCACGATCCAGCCGACCAGCGAAGCCGCCGCCGACGGCGACTTCCTGAAGTGCGACTACTCGTTCCTCGACGGCAACGGCAAGGAAGTGCTGAGCCGCAGCGCCGCCCAGCTGAACACCCGGCTGCCGCTGCACGGCGTCGAGGAAGCCGCCTACACGCATGCGGTGATCGGCGCCAAGGCCGGCACCACCATCGAGATGGCGATAACGTTCCCCGCCAACTTCGAGAAGGAGGCCGTGCGCGGCCAGCAGGGCAAGGTCGTCGCCAAGGTCGCCGAGGTCCTGCGCGTGACGCCGCCGCCGGTCGACGAAGAGCTGGCCAAGGGCCTCGAGTTCGGCTCGCTCGCCGAGCTGCGCGCCGACCTGAAGCAGCGCATCACCGCCGAGAAGACCCGCCTCGGCAAGGGTCGCCAGGAGGAGCAGGCGCTGCAGCAGCTGATGGAGCAGCACTCGATCCCGGTGCCGCCGTCGCTGGTCGAAGAGCAGAAGCAGGCCGCCCTCGGCTCGCTGGCCCAGCGCCTGCAGCAGAACGGCGCCAAGGACGAAGAGATCCAGAAGAAGCTGGAAGAATCGCAGGCCGAGGCCCAACAGGACGCCGAGCGCCGCGTGCGCCTGTTCTTCCTGATCGAGGCGGTGGCGAAGCAGAACAAGCTGTTCGTCACCGAGAACGACGTCGAGGGCGAACTGCGCGCGATCGCGCTCGCCAACAGCAGCGAGAACGTGCAGTTCTCCGCCGCCCAGGTGCGCGAGCACCTCGAGCGGGAGAACCGGCTCGGCGAGCTGCGCCTGGCGCTGCTGGAGCGCAAGGTCCGTGATTTCCTCAGAGAGAACGCCAAGATCGTCGATAAGAAGGGCAGTTGAGCGACGTCGCGACTGCCCCAGGCGGTCCGGCCCCCGTCCGACGGAGGCCGCACCTGCCTGCGGTACGGTCGAGGCTCGCCCGCTAACCCCGAACCCGTTCGCCGAGCCATGAGCATCGCCAACAGCTACTTCATCCCCACCGTCATCGAGAAGACCGGCCGCGGCGAGCGCGTCTACGACATCTACAGCCGGTTGCTCGAGGACCGGATCGTGTTCATCGGGACGCCGATCGACGACAACGTCGCCAACGCGGTGATCGCGCAGCTCTTGTTCCTGCAGAAGGAGAACAAGAACCAGGACATCAACCTGTTCCTGAACACGCCCGGCGGCAGCGTGACCGCCGGCCTCGCGATCTACGACACGATGCAGTTCGTGCAGTGCCCGGTCGCCACCTACTGCATCGGCCAGGCGGCTTCGATGGGCGCCGTGCTGCTGGCGGCGGGCACCAAGGGCAAGCGCCACGCGCTGCCGCACTCGCGCATCATGATCCACCAGCCGTGGGGTGGCGTCGGCGGCACCGCGATCGACATCTCGATCCAGGCCGACGAGATCCTGCGTCTCAAGACCACGCTCAGCGAGATCCTCGGTCGCCACTGCAACCGCCCGGCCACCGAAGTGAACCGCGACAGCGACCGTGACTTCTTCATGGGCCCGGCCGAAGCGAAGGCCTACGGCCTGATCGACGAGATCGTGCAGACCAGCAAGTGAGCGACGGGAGCTGGCGTCGGACTGGCCGGCGTCGCGCCGGCAAGCTGCGCGCCGCCGACGACCGACTGGGCAGCCCCTGCGCCAGCGCGGCACGAAAGGCCGCCGGCGACCGCGCGCGCGCCCCGAGCCTCGGCTAAGCTGCACCGTCCACCGCGACTGAACACGAGGCAAGACATGGCAGGCAAGGGCAAGACGGTCGAGCGCTGTACTTTCTGTGAGAAGTCGCGCCACCACGTGCAGTCCCTGATCTCCGGGCCGCCCGGGATCTACATCTGCAACGAGTGCATCGACATCTGCAACACGATCCTCAAGGAGGAGGACCGCAAGCAGAAGGGTGGCGGTGCACCGCCGACATTCGTCAAGGACCTCGTACTCAAGGACAAGGTGCCGACGCCGGAATCCATGCTGAAGCGGCTCGGCGACTACGTGATCGGCCAGGAGCGCGCCAAGAAGGTGCTCTCGGTCGCGGTCTACGGCCACTACAAGCGGCTGCACGCGCGCTTCCACAACCCCGAGCTCGAACTCGAGAAGAGCAACATCCTGCTGGTCGGCCCCACCGGCTCGGGCAAGACGCTGCTGGCGCGCACGCTGGCGAAGATCCTCGACGTGCCGTTCGCGATCGCCGACGCCACCACGCTGACCGAGGCCGGCTACGTCGGCGAGGACGTCGAGAACATCCTGCTGCGCCTGCTGCAAAACGCCAACTTCGACGTCGAGCGCGCCCAACAAGGCATCGTCTACATCGACGAGATCGACAAGATCGGCCGCACCACCAGCAACGTCTCGATCACCCGCGACGTCAGCGGTGAGGGTGTGCAGCAGGCGCTGCTGAAGATCCTCGAAGGCACGGTCGCCAACGTGCCGCCGCAGGGCGGCCGCAAGCACCCCGAGCAGAGCTACATCCAGGTCAACACGGAGCACATCCTGTTCATCTGCGGCGGCACCTTCAGCGGCATCGAACAGTTCATCGCCCGCCGCCTCGGCCAGAAGGTCATCGGCTTCGGCCAACAGGACGACGGCCCGCAGGTCGACATGGGGCTGGTGACGAGCCAGGCCGAGCGCGATCGCCTGATCCCCTACCTCGACCAGAAGGACCTCATCGACTTCGGCATGATCCCCGAGTTCGTCGGCCGCCTGCCGGTCATGGTGCCGATGCGTTCGTTGACGCGGGCCGAGATCCTGAACGTCATGACCGAGCCGAAGAACGCCTTGATCAAGCAGTACAAGGCGATGTTCGAGCTCGACGGCTGCCAGCTCGAGTTCACCGACGAAGCGCTCGGCGTGCTCGCCGACCAGGCGATGCAGCGCGAGACCGGCGTGCGCTCGCTGCGCGCGATGTTCGAAGAGGTCCTGCTCGACCTGCGCTTCGAGATCGGCGCCCGCAAGGGCGAGAGCATCGTCATCACCGGCGACTACGTGCAGGAGAAGCTGCGCCCGAAGGCGCGCGGCGACGACGCACTGCGCAAGCGCGACTCGGCCTGATGGCGACGCTGACCGACCTCGGGGACGCGGCGCTGGTGGAAGTCGTCGCGGCCGCCGGCGGCAAGCCGTTCCAGGCGCGCCAGGTCGCGCACTGGCTCTGGCGCCACGGCGCGACCTCGTTCGACGCCATGCGCAACGTGCCGCAGGCGCTGCGCACGGCGTTGGCGGCCTCCCACCGCTTGCGCCACGCCACCGTCGACAAGGTCGACGACGCCGACGACGGCACGCAGAAGCTGCTGCTGCGCCTCGCCGACGGCGAAGCGGTCGAATGCGTGATCATCCCGGACGGCGAGCGCACGACGCTGTGCATCTCGACGCAGGTCGGCTGCCCGGTCGCCTGCGTGTTCTGCGCCTCGGGCATGTTCGGCGTGCGCCGCAACCTGACCAACGGCGAGATCGCCGAGCAGGTGCTGGTCGCCAAGTCGCGCCTGCCCGCCGAACGGCGCCTGACCAACCTCGTCGTCATGGGCCTGGGCGACCCCATGCTCAACCTCGACAACCTGCTGCCGGCGCTCGAACGCATCCACGACGGCGACGGCATCGACATGGGCGCGCGCCGCATCACCGTCAGCACGTCGGGCTACCCGCGGCAGATGGAACGTTTCGCCGCCGCCGACCCGTCCTACAACCTCGCCGTCTCGCTGCACGCGGCCGACGACACGCTGCGCAAGCAGCTGGTGCCGACCGCGTCGGCGCCGGTGCGCGAGATCGTCGCCGCGGCGCACCGCTACTTCGGCCAGAAGGGCCGCGAGGTGACCTACGAGGTCGTGCTGCTGGAAGGCACCAACGACCGCCCGCAGGACGCGACGGCGATGGTCGACGTGCTCGGCGCGCTGCCGTGCACCGTCAACCTGATCCCATGGAACCCGGTCGAGGAGATCGCGGCCAACCGCG
>CANGSN010000183.1 GCA_947455805.1 Planctomycetota bacterium | reverse complement strand
CCGCCGGCAGTTCGCCCGCGAGCCGCCGCGCGTTGCCGCCGCCGACGTAGAGGCGGTCGAAGTGGGTCAGCACGCGCAGGTTCGTGATGGCCTTCCACACGCGCTTCCGCCACTTGCGGTTGCCGACCTCCTTGCGCGCGGCGTTGCCCAGTTGCTCGTCGTAGTTCTCGCCCTTCTGGAACGGCTGCTGCGAGATCTCGAGGTGTGGGCACAAGCGGCCGTCGTGGTAGAGCGCGGTGCCGAAGCCGGTGCCGAGCGTGACCACCATCTCGACGCCGCGGCCGGCGATGACCGCGAGGCCCTGCACGTCGGCGTCGTTGGCGACGCGCACTGGCTTGTGCAAGGCGTCGGCCAGGGCCTTGGCGAGGTCGTAGCCCGACCAGGCGTCGTTGCCGAGGTTCGGCGCCGTGCGCACGACGCCGTCGCGGACCATGCCGGGGAAGCCGACGGCGACGCGTTCGTGGTCGGGCAGTTCACGGACCAGTTCGGCCAGCAGGGCCACGATCGCATCCGGCGTGGACCCGACCGGCGTGTCGATGCGCACGCGCTCGCCGACGAACGCGCCGTTCGCGTCGACCACGGCGGCCTTCAAGCCGGAGCCGCCGATGTCGATGGCGAGGGTCGGCACGCCGGCGTGGGTGGGAGCGGAGGCGACGACGAGCTGGGGTGCGTTCATGCGGCGATGCGACGGCGCTATCGGGGCGATGATGGCTCCGGCTTCAGCGCGGCGTCCAGGGAGTTCATGACGACCTCGCCCGCGGCCGATGAACCGTGGAGGAGAACCACGGAATGCGCTACCTGGTGATCGACGACGAACCCATCGCCCGCCGGCAGCTGCGCCTCCTGCTCGAGTCGCACGGCCGGGTCGACGAGGCGCCGGACGCCATCGCCGGCCTGCAGCGCATCCGCGACGCGATCGCCGACAACGACCCGTTCGACCTCGTGTGCATCGACCTGTCGATGCCTGGCCCGAGCGGCATCGACGCCATCAAGATGGTCAAGGACGTCGACCAGAAGCTCCGCCACGGCGAGCATACGAACGTGGTCGTCGTGACCGCCTCCGACGACCAGAAGGACATGCGGGCCGCCTTGCAGCAGCACGTCGATGGCTACCTGCTGAAGCCGGTGACACCGGGGCAGATCGTCGAGACCCTCGGCTCGCTCGATTGAGGCGCATGACGATGGACGCCGACGGTGTGTTCGTGCGGGTGTCGGCGCGCGAGCGGCAGCGCATCGGGCAGCTCGAGCGATCGCTCGACGACATGGCGGCCGAGGTGGAACGGTTGCAGGGCGAGCTGGTCGGACTGCCTGCCTCGCCGCCGGTTGCCGAGGTCACGCCGTCGGCGGCCCCGAACGTCGATCCGAAGCTCGTGCACGGCCTGCGTGTGCTGGTCGTCGACGACCAGCCGGTCAACCGCACGCTCGCCGAGGCGATGCTGCGCGACCTCGGCTGCGAAGTGGTCATCCCCGCCAACGGCGAAGAAGCGGTGGCCAAGGTGCAGGCGACTGCGCCGGATCTCGTGCTCATGGACTGCCACATGCCGGGCATGTCGGGCATCGAGGCCGCGCGCGCGATCCGCAAGGCGGGCCAACGCCAGCCGATCGTCACCGTGTCCGCCGACGTGTCGGCGGAGAATCGTGCACAGGTGCCGGCCAGCGGCATGCAGCGCGTGCTCGGCAAGCCGTTCCTGTCGCGCGATCACGTGCAGGCGATGGCCGCGGCCCTCGGGCGCACATCCCCGACGCCGATCGTGGTCTCGGCACCGACGCCGGCGAACGGACCAGCGGCGAGTCCGGTGACCTCCGGGGAGCCTGCGGCCACCGGGGGCGATGGCTTGCCGGTCTTCGACAGCGCCACGGTGCTGCACCTGGTCGGCGGCAAGCGCGAGCTCGTCGTGCGGCTCGTCCACTTGTTCCTCGAGCAGATCGACACCTCGGTCGCGGCGATCACCGCGGCGCTGCAGGCCGGCGACGCCGCGGCGCAGGAGCGAGCCGCGCACGGGCTCAAGGGCTCGGCGGCCGTCATCGGTGCGCAAGGCCTGCGGGAGCTGGCGGCGCGCATCGAACGCGAAGGACGCGATGGGCGGTGTCGCCCCGACGATGAGGCCGCGTTGCGACGGATCACCGCCGCCACGGTGGAGGCCATGCGCGCGTACCTCGCCGGCTGACGCACGGCGCCGAGCAGAAGAACGTGCCGTCGAGACGGTACACGTCTGCAGCGAACGTGGCGCTCTGCGTGCGGCACCGGGCGTCGTTCGCGCCGCTGGCGTGCCAGCTCTCGGTGAGCTTCCCGACGCGCCGTGCGCCGGTTGCACGACCGCTGCTACGCGGTCGCCTGGACCGTCAGCTGCTGCAGGTCCTCGGCCAGGATCAGCTCGCCGGCGAACGCCGATGCCGCCGCCGCGCGCAGGTCGTGGCCCGAGCACTCGGGATAGAAGTGCGTCAGCACCAGCCGGCGCACGTTCGCGCGCGCGGCGTAGCCGGCGGTGAGCTGCGGCGTCAGGTGGCCGTCGAGCTTCTGGCCGTCGGGCGTCGCCGCCTCGCAGACGAACACGTCGACGTCGCGCGCCAGCTCGACCAGTTCGTCGCACTCGTCGGCGTCGCCGGAGAACGCGATGCTGCCGGTGTCGCCGACCAGCCGGTAGCCGAGGCTCTGCGCGGTGTGGCGGATCGGCACCGCCTGGGCTGCGAGGCCGGCGACCGCGAACGGGCCGGGGGCGAGCTCGACCAGTTGCAGTTCGTAGCCGCGCGGCTCGAGCCACGGCCAAGCTTCGGTCAGCTTGCCGACGAGGCGCTGCAGGCCGGGTGCACCGTAGAGGCGCAGCGGCGGGCGCCCGGCGAACGTCGGCGAGCGCAGCGCGAACAGCAGCGCCGCGAGGTCGGCGCAGTGGTCGGTGTGGTAGTGCGTCAGCAGCACGGCGTCGAGGTCGCGCGGCGACTCGCCGGCTTGCGCGAGGCGCCGCAGCGTGCCGGGGCCGCAGTCGACCATCACGCGGTGGCTGCCGTGGCGCAGCAGGTAGCCGGCCGGGAAACGGTCGGCCACGGGGATCGCGGTGCCGGAACCGAGGACGACGAGCTGCATGGCGCCGAACGCTATCCCGGGCCGCGTCGTGGGTCGCGTGGCCGATCAGCCGATGCAACCGCCGGCGTCGCGACGCCAGCGGTCCAAGATCGAGCCAGGTCCGCGCACCGGCAACCGCGTCGCGGATCGCGAGACCGCAGGTACCCTTCCACTCCGCACTGCAGCGCTCCCTGACGCCACCTTCGCCCTCACCTCAGGTCGACTGCAGCAGCAGGTGTTGCTGGCACAGCCAGCGGGCGATCGCGAGGGCGTTGCCCAGGCGTTCGCTGGCGCGTCCACGGCAAGGCAGCAGCAGCGGCTGCAGTTGCTCCGCCTGCAGCACCTCCTCGAGGAAGCCGGCGCGCCGGTTGCGGACGTTGCAGTAGTCGGTCTTGAGCGTCGCCGTCCTGCTGCCCGCCGGCAGGACCGGACCGCCCCAATCGAGCGTGGTCCGCGTCCAGGCCAGGATCGGGGCGCCGGGTGGCAGCCACGAGGCGAATCGTGTGGCTGCCGCGTGCATCGGCTCGGCGTCGCGGAAGTCGGCGGGTGCGAGGCGCATGTGCACCAGATGCTGCGGCAATGGCGGCACCGGGCCGGTCGCCAGCAGGGCTTCGAACGTGCTGCCGTCGAGGCGCGCGGCGGTCCACTGCACCAGCTGCCGTGGCGCCGCCTGGTCGCCGCCGGGCAGCGCGGACTCGGCATACACCACGCACAGGCGCGGATCGGCGAGCAGCGGGCTCGTCGCCCGCGACGGCCGTTGTCGTTCGGCCTTGTGGCGGCCGAAGCGCTGCACCTGGCTGCTCTTCGCGATCTGCTGGTCGATCATGCGATCGAACGCGAGCAGCGGAGCCTCGAGGTTCGGCGTCTCGGGTTCGAGGATGCGCAGGGCTTCGAGGATCGCCTCGAGCGTCGAGACGTAGTCGGGCCGCGGTTCCTTGCGGATGCGGTAGCGGCTCGGCGCCGACGGATCGAGGCGCACGTGCCGGTAGGCCTGCAGCCACGGGTTCTCGCGGTAGAGGCGCTTCGAATGGGCCCAGGTGCCGTCGATCGCGATCAGCGTCGACGGGCGTTCGCTGGGCGGCAGCGCATCGAGCAGCGGCGAGTCGGGGTGCGGATACAGCACGGCGGCATCGGCTGGCACTTCGACGCGCTCCTCCAGCGTGCCGGTGAAGCCCGCCCAGGGAACGTGCACGCTCGCCATCGGCAGGCACAGCCGCGCCAGGCGGGCCGTGCCGAACGGATGCGTGCGTTCGTGCGGATGCTGCAGGATGACGATGCGCGTGCGCGTCGGCACCGAGGGCAGCTCGGCGCAGTAGCAGAGGTCCGTCGGGCGGAGGCAGCGGTAGCAGCGCGGGCGATGGGAAGGCTCTGCGTCCATGACGGCGCAGTTCACTTCGCCGCGAGCCGCTGCTCGAGCAGGTCGATCAAGCGCAGCGCCGCGTGCGGGATCACGGTGCCCGGCCCGAACACGTCGGCGACGCCGGCTGCGCGCAGCGCCGGCCAGTCCTGTTCGGGAATCACGCCGCCAGCCACGACCAGCACGTCGCCGCGACCCGCAGCGCGCAGCAGCTGCACCAGCTCCGGCACCAGCGTCCGATGCGCGCCGGCCAGCGTGCTGATGCCGCACAGGTGCACGTCGTTCTCGATCGCCTGCTTGCAGACCTCGTCGGGCGTCTGGAACAGCGGGCCGATGTCGACGTCGAAGCCCATGTCGGCGAACGCGCTGGCGATGACACGCGCGCCGCGGTCGTGGCCGTCCTGGCCCATCTTGGCGATCAGGATGCGCGGGCGGCGGCCGTGGGTCTTCAGGAACGCGCTGGTGCGCTGCTGGGCTTCGTGCAACTGCGTCATCGACTTGCCGGCCGCAGCATAGACGCCGGCGACGGTGCGCGGATGTGCGGTGTGGCGGCCGAACACGTCCTCGAGCGCTTGCGACACTTCGCCGACGGTGGCGCCGAGCTGGACTGCCTGCACGGCGAGTTCGAGCAGGTTCGCGGTACCGCGAGCACCCGCAGTCAGCGCCGCCAGCGCCTGCTGCACCTTCGCCGCGTCGCGGCCGGCCTTCAGCGTGCGCAGGCGTTCGATCTGCGCCTGCCGCACCGCGGTGTTGTCGATCGACAGGATGTCGAGCGGCTCCTGCTTCGACGGCTGGTACTTGTTGACGCCGACGATCGTCTCCTGCCCCGAGTCGATCGCCGCCTGGCGCCGCGCCGCCGATTCCTCGATGCGCAGCTTCGGCAGGCCGGCCTCGATCGCCTTGGTCATGCCGCCGAGCGCTTCGACCTCCTGGATCAGCGCCCACGCCTTCTGCGCCAGCTGGTCGGTGAGCCACTCGACGTAGTGCGAGCCCGCCAGCGGGTCGGCGGTGTGCGTCACGTGGCTCTCCTCCTGCAGGATCAGCTGCGTGTTGCGCGCGATGCGCGCCGAGAACTCGGTCGGCAGCGCGATCGCTTCGTCGAGCGCGTTGGTGTGCAGCGACTGCGTGCCGCCGAGCACCGCGGCGAGCGCCTCGAGGCAGGTGCGCACGACGTTGTTGTAGGGATCCTGCGCCGCCAGCGACCAGCCCGAGGTCTGGCAGTGCGTGCGCAGCGCCAGCGACTTCGGATCCTTCGCCCCGAACGACTGCACGATCTTGCTCCACAGCAAGCGCGAAGCACGCAGCTTGCTGATCTCGGTGAAGAAGTTCATGCCGATCGCGAAGAAGAACGACATGCGGCCGGCGAGCTTGTCGACGTCGAGGCCCGCCTGCACGCCGGTGCGCAGGTACTCGAGGCCGTCGGCGAGCGTGTAGGCGAGTTCGAGTTCGGCCGACGCACCCGCTTCGTGGATGTGGTAGCCGCTGACGCTGATCGTGTTGAACTTCGGCATCTTCTCGCCGCACCAGGCGAAGATGTCGCGCACGATCCGCATGCTCGGTCCGGGTGGGTAGATGTAGGTGTTCCGGACCATGAACTCCTTCAGGATGTCGTTCTGGATCGTTCCTGAGAGTTTGGCGGCGGGCACACCCTGCTCGGCCGCGGCGGCCACGTAGAGCGCGAGGATCGGCAGCACGGCGCCGTTCATGGTCATCGACACCGACACCTTGTCGAGCGGGATGCCCGCGAACAGGATGCGCATGTCGGCGATCGAGTCGATCGCGACGCCCGCCATGCCGACGTCGCCGGCGACGCGCGGATGGTCGCTGTCGTAGCCGCGGTGGGTGGCGAGGTCGAACGCGACGCTGAGCCCCTGTTGCCCGGCGGCGAGCGCCTTCTTGTAGAACTCGTTGGTCTTCTCGGCGGTGGAGAAGCCCGCGTACTGGCGGATCGTCCACGGCTTCTGCGCGAACATCGTCGCGTAGGGGCCGCCGAGGTACGGCGGGATGCCGGGCAGGCCGCCCTGGTGGGCGACGTTCGCGTCGGCGGGGGTGTAGACGCCGCGGTGGTGGATGCCTTCGGGGCTCTGCCAGGGAGCGGTGGCGCCGGCCTGCTTCTGCCAGTCGGCGAGCTTGG
>CANGSN010000182.1 GCA_947455805.1 Planctomycetota bacterium | reverse complement strand
TGGCTCGACATCATGGTCACCGGCTTCGGCACACCGGACACGCAAGGCGTTGCCTCGCACGAGAGCTTCGACCGCGCCGTGCTCGAACGCGTCATCGGCGATTTCGCCGCCGCGGCCGGCGTGCTGCTGTTCCTCGCGCGCTGTGGTGGGGCGGCAGCAGGGGCCGGTGCGATGCGCGTGCACGGTGGGGTGGCGCAGCTGTGTGGTGCGGCGACCTTGCCGGCGTTCCGGCGGCGCGGCGTGCAGACGGCGCTGCTGCAGCACCGTCTTGTCGCCGCTGTCGAGCGCGGCGCCGAGCTGTGCGTGATGACGACGCAGCCCGGCTCGAAGTCGATGCAGAACGCGTGTCGCCAGGGCTTCGCGTTGCTCTACGCGCGCCTCGTGCTGCAGTGCCTGCCGCGCGCGTGAAGCGCGGCGGCCCGCTGCCCCGCGTCCGTGCCAGCCGCGATCCGTGCAGGCCGCGCGTCAGTTCAGGCCGATCGTGTGGCGGATCGCGTTGCTCGACCACGGCACCAGGTTCGGGCCGCCGAACAGATCCACGCCGATCGCCTGCACGACGATGTCGACCCCGAGCCACGCCGTCGGCACCGGCGTCGGCATCGTCAGCGGCACGGTGCCGGTGACGTTCGCCGCCGGCAGCACGAACAGTTCCCACTGCAGGCCGACCGGGTTCAGCGACGTGCTGATCTTGCAGCCCGGCGCGGTGATGCCGGGCAGGCCGAAGCCCGGGCTGGTGGCGGCGACGTCGAGGTTCAGCAGGCCGATCACCGTGCCGGCCGGGATGTTCTTCACGTCCCAGCGCACCGACTGGCCGGCGAACAGGCGGCCCTGGTAGCCGGGGCCGCCGGCGATCGGCGTCGACACCGCGGTGATGCCGACGTTGCCCACCGAGCCTTCGACGGCGGTGTCGAACGGCACCTCGGTCGAAAGGTCGCGCGACTGCGGATCGAGCGACGGCGTGGTGCCGATGCGGCCGCGCGTGAAGCCGACGATCGACGCGTAGTGCATCGACGCCGACGTCGTCCACAGGCCCGACGCGAACGTGTTCATCGCGCCGTAGCGGTACTCGACCATGCCCGAAGCCTGGTGCAGCACCAGCTGGAACGTGTGGCTGCAGTGGCCGGGCTGCGTGGCGCCGGCACCGTGGCGGAACAGGCCGACGTCGTTCCACGTGACGTAGACGACGCTGTTGCCCGGGCCGCCGGTGGTGTCCTCCTTGACGTGCAGGCCGGCGAGCGCGTTGCCGCCGGTGTTCTTGCCGCACTGCAGGTCGGTCCAGAAGGGCATGTAGCGCGCCGGGTAGTTGGTGGTGACGCCGAGCAGGTTGTCCTTGTTCGCCTGGTAGAGCGCCGCGGTCGGCACGCTGTCGAGCCAGACGTGGCCGTTGGTCGACGGCTTGATCGTCGACGTCGAGCCGCCCGGGAACGCCCACGCGAAGCTCAGCGGGAAGGTCACCAGCACTTCGTCCGCGACCGAGTTCGGCGCCGCGTTGAGCTGCGTCAGGTCGACCGCCGGGGCACCGCCGATCACCGTGTAGAAGTTCGGCGCCGTCGGGTTGTCGGGCAGCAGCGTCAGGCCCGCCTGCAGGTCGAACGGCTGGCCCTGGTTGAACGTCTGGTAGAAGGCCGCACAGTTGCCGCCGCAGGCTGCGCCGAACTCTTCGTTGCGCGCCGGGACGATCGTCGCGTAGCCGCCGTTGCCGGCGAAGCCGATGCCGAGCACCGCGGGCGTCGTGTCGGCGGTCCCGGTCGCCGCCGCCGGCGTCGCCGTCGACACCGCGCTGCCTCGGATGCCCGCCCCGTGCGCCGTCGTGTCCTGGATCGGCGTCATGTAGAGCGGTGCGGCGTTCGCTGGCGCGGTCGGCATCGTGATGTCGACGATGAGGTTCGGCTGCGCCGACGTCGGGTCGAACAGGAACGACGCGCCGATCGCCAGCAGGTCGATCACGATGCAGTCGTTGTTCGGGCAGGTGCCGAGCGACGGCGCCACGGTGACGTTCGTCGTCGCGGGCGTGCCCATCGTCGTCGTCGCCGCGAGCCGGTTGGTCGCGAACGTCGTCGACAGCGTGCCGAGGCTGGTCGAGCCGACTTCGACGGTGACGCCGCTGTAGACCTGGCCGCCGAGGTTCGGCTCGCCGTCTTCGCCGCGGAAGCGCAGGTGCGTGATCAGGATCGGGCCGTTGACGCCCGCGTTCACGAAGTGGCTCGCGTCGTAGAGGATCTGGAAGCGGCCGCCCGACGTGGCGCGCCAGTGGGTCGTGTCGCCGGCATTGGCGAGCTGGTCCGAACGCTCCATCAGGTGGTGGTTGTCCGGCAGCACGAGGTTTTGGGCCGCGAGTGCAGGCAGGAGGGCCGCGGCGGCGAGAAGAGGCAGGATGCGTCGCATGAGGTTCGTCCTTGCGGGTGCACGTTGGCGGCCCGGGTCACCATGAGACGCAGCGAAGCCTGAGGCGGCGAGCCCCTGCGGCGAGGTTCCCCGGTGCCGTGGTTCGACCCGGGTCGTTCCGGCGTGAGATTGCCCGGCGGGGCCAGCCGCCGCGGTTACTTCAGCTTGGCTTCGACCACCGGCAGCATCTTGGTCAGGCCGGCTGCCTTGCCGAGTGTCAGCGCCTGCTCCTTCGACTGCTTGTCGACGTAGAACGCCTTCATCGCCAGCAGCGCGCCGACGCGGTTGCTGCTGCCGCAGCACACCAGCGTCGTCTGGCCGTTCGCGGCGGCGAGTTCGGTGGCGAGCTTCTCGGCGGCCGCGGGCGTCAGGTCGTCGGCGCCGGCGATCGGCAGGCGCACGAACTGCACGCCGAGGGCTCCGGCCTTGGCTTCCTCCCAACCGGTGCCGGCTTCGCTCGCCGGGCGCAGGCACACGATCCTGGTGACGCCGAGCTTCGCCAGCTGCGCCAGCTGCTCCTCGGTCGGCTGGCCCGCGGTCAGCACGCCGGCCATGGGCATCGCCAGGTTGTTCACCTTCGTCGCCTGCAGTTCGGCCGACAGCGACGGCGCGGTGGTGGCAGCGGCGGTGCTGGTCGCTGGGGTCGACGACGTCGACGGCGCGTTGCTGCACGAAGAGCCGAGCAGCAACGTGGCGCCGGCGAACAAGGCGAGCAGGCAGATCTTCATGGCCACGTCGTACCGGGGCGGCGGGAGCGACGGAAGCAGCATGCCGCGCTCACACGGTCGGCAGGCCGAGCTCCTGTGCCAGTTCCTGCAGCAGCACCGGCACCGCGAGCGCCGCACGGCCCTGGCGGAAGCGATCGCGCGGGTCGAGGTTGACCGGCGGCTCGAGCGCTTGCACCCACGTGATCGCGCCGCACGCGCGCGCTTGCTGCAGCATGCCGGCGGCGGGATAGACGTGGCCGCTGGTGCCGATCGCCGCGAAGTGCGTGCAGTGCGCGAGCGCGCGTTCGATCGCCGCCATGTGGAACGGCATCTCGCCGAACCAGACGATGTGCGGGCGCAGCCGCGGATGGCCGCACTCGGGGCACGGCACGAAGCGGCCCGGATCGACGTGCAGCGTGTCCACGACGACCGTTCCGCACGCTTCGCAGCGCAGCTTCTGCAGTTCGCCGTGCATCGGCAGCACGTCGCTGCCGGCGCGCTGGTGCAGGTCGTCGACGTTCTGCGTGATCAGCGTGAAGCCGTGGCCGGCGGCGACCACCGCGCGCGCGAACGCCGTCAGCGCCGTGTGCGCCGCGTTCGGTTGCACGCTGCGCAGCTGGCGGCGGCGTTCCTGGTAGAAGCGCCAGACGAGCCGCGGATCGCGTTCCCAGCCTTCGGGCGTGGCGACGTCCTCGACGCGGTGGCCTTCCCACAGGCCGCCGTGGTCGCGGAACGTGCGCACGCCGCTGTCGGCGCTGATGCCAGCACCGGTCAGCACGACGACGTGGCGTTCGCGGGCGGTTGGGTGCAGGTTCGTCATCGGCGGCTCAACGGAACATGCCCGCAGCGCGGTACTCGAAGAACGTGCGCACGAAGCGCTGCAGGTGCGCGCGGTGCGACGGCCCGAACGACAACGCCAGCACGTGCTCGACGATCTGCTGCACCGATGCGTTGGTGCGGGCGGCGGCGGCGGCCGGCGGTGGTGGCGGAGGTGCTGCGCCGCGGCCACCGGCGGGTGGCTTGGCGGGTGGCGGCGCTGCTGCTTGCAGTTCGAGCGTGACCGACGCGCCGCCGCCGGCGGTGGCGATGCGCGCGAACTGGTCGGTCGGGCCCGGCCCGATGCCGATCGTCGAGGTCACGAACGGCCGCAGTTCCGCCTTCTTGCCGGTGATCGCACCCTTGCCGGTCTCGAACGGGTGCTCGTAGGCGCGCTTCACCACGTCGAGCAGCGCCGTCTCGTGCTCGGAATGCACGGGCGCGTCGCCGATCACCAGCAGCAGGCGGTTGGCGTCCTTGTTCCAGCCCATGCCCTTCGACAGCGCGATCTCGATGCCCTTGTCGACGCGCTCGGGGAAGTCGCCGCCGCCGCCCGCCTCGAGCTTGGCGAGCTTGTCGCGCACGTCCTTCTGGTTCTTGGTCAGTGGCGCCAGCAGCCGCGCGCCTTCCTCGACGTCCTCGAGGTCCTTGTAGTCGACGAGGCCCAGGCGCAGCTTCGGCGCGATGCCGCTCAGCAGGGCGACCACGTCGTCGATCGCGTCGCGCGCGGTGTCGATCGCGATCTGCATGCTGCCGGTCGAGTCGACGACGATGACGACGTCGAGGCCGGCGTCGCGCAGGTCGAACGCGCGCGTCAGCACGCTGGTGCCGACGGTGGCACCGCGCTGCGCACCCTGCACCTTCGGCGGCTCGGTCCACGGTGCGACGACGTAGAGGTCGCGGTTGTGGCGCCACCACGTCTCGGCGCTCTTGCGATCGGTGATGTTCGCCTGCGGCAGCATGCGTGCCAGCACGGCGAGCACGCGGCTGGTGAACAACGCGTTCTTGCGCTTCAGCTGCTTGTCGACCAGTTCGTCGACGAGTTCGTGCGTCGCCACCTCGCGCAGCGACGCGTCGTCCATTCCACGCAGCACCTCGATGCCGTACGGCACCAGCCGTTCGTCGCGGTCGCGCAGCGTCGCCAGCACGATCGGCACGCCGTCTGGATGCCAGTCGCTGCCGAGCGACAGCACGACGACGGCGCGCAGCGACCACGGCTCGGTTTCGCCGTAGCTGCGCACGATGACAGCGGTGGCCAGCGGCCCGAACGCTTCCGGCGGCGGCTCGGTCGCGGCCTTCGTCGGTGCGGGCGGAGTCTGGGCGGGCAGCGGGAGGCCGACGGCCAGCAGGCCGGCGGCGAACAGGGAGAGGGCGCGCACCGGAGTTCGCGTGGGGAGAGGGGCATCGGCAAGGTAGAGGGTCGCTGCAGGCCGGCAAGGCCCGCCGTGGTGCACGCCGAGGCGGGCGCTATGGTCGGCACCACGATGATCGGCCTCGCCCGGACGGTTGCATGCTGAAGGCCGCGCGCAGCTGGCTGAAGGCCGCGTGGCGCCGCCGGCGCGATCGTCGCACGCGCGCGCGGTTGCAGCAGCTCGGGGCCGGCGGCGGCGCCTTCGTCGTCGCGTCGACGTGGACGTTCCCGAACCCGACGCACACGTTCGTGCTGCAGGAGATGCTCGGCCTGCGCGAGCTGGCGGCGCGCCACGGGGCTGGCCTGGTCGTCCTGCACGGCGAAGCGGCGGGGGCCGATGGCCTGGCGCAGCGCTTCCTGCCGTTGCTCGCCGACGCGGTGCCGATCGAGACGCTCGCCGACCTGCATCGCCAGGATCGTGCTTCGCTCGAGCGTGCGCATCCGGGGCGCATCGACGCGTTCCTGCTGCGCGTCGCCGCCGCCACCGGCCGTTCGCTCGCGGCGCTGCGCGACGAACCGCTGGTGCTGCGCGCGTGCACGTTCACGCGGCTGTGCGAACTGGCCGGCGTGCGCTACCTGCAGACGTGGTTCTGCTACGACGAGTCGTTCTGCGCGATGTTCGCAGCGGCGGTGCTCGGCATCCCGCGCGGCTTGTCGTGCCACGTCGACCACGTGCTCGCCGACCATCCGTTCAAGCTGGTGGCGCTGCAGCTGGCGACCGCCGACCTCGTCACCGCGATCGGTGCGCGCACGCGCGATGAACTGCTGGCGATCGGCGGCTCGGCGTGTGCACCGCGCATCCTGCACAAGCGCATCGGGGTCGACGGCGCGCAGCTGCGGCCGCTGCGCGGGCGAACGCGGCCTTCGGCGCCGTTCGAGCTGCTGTCGGTCAGTCGCATCGAGCCGAAGAAGGGCTTGCCGGTGCTGCTCGCCGCCGCTGCCGAGTTGGTGCGCGCGGGGCTCGCCGTGCGCGTGCACGTCGTCGGCGGCGTCGATCCGGGCCACCCGCAGAGTCGTGCGCACCAGGACGAGCTGCAGCAGCTGGTGCGCGAACTCGGCGTCGGCGACGTCGTCACCTTGCACGGGGCGATCGCCAACGACGCGCTGTCGCCGTTCTTCGCCCGCGCGACCGCGTTCGTGGCGCCCTACGTGGTGCTCGCGTCGGGCGACAAGGACGGCATCCCGACGTCGGTGGTCGAGGCGATGGCGGCCGGGCTGCCGATCGTCGCCAGCGACGTCGGCGCGATCGGCGAAGTGGTCGTC
>CANGSN010000181.1 GCA_947455805.1 Planctomycetota bacterium | reverse complement strand
GGCCGGCGAAGCGGCCGACGCTGCGCGTCGACAAGAAGGCGGCGGCGCGCGTGTTCGCTCTGCACAAGGCCGGCGGTTGGCTGCCGGCGGCGGCGACCGAGCAGGTGCTGCAGGCGTACGGGATCCCGTTCGCGCCGAGCCGCCGCGTGCGTTCGCCGGGCGATGCGGTGCAGGCCGCGCACGAACTCGGCTTCCCGGTGGTGCTGAAGGCCGAGGCGGCGGGGCTGCTGCACAAGAGCGAGCACCGCGCCGTGCGCACCGGACTGCGTTCGGGCGACGAAGTGTTCGCGGCGGCGCAGGACCTGCTCGAGCGGCTGAGCCGCGAGTTCGCGGGCGTGTCGCTGCAGGTGCAGGCGCACGCCGCCGGCCACCGCGAGGTGCTGATCGGCATGACGCGCGATCCGCGCTACGGGCCGCTCTACGCCGCGGGGCTCGGTGGCACGCAGGTCGAACTGCTGCGCGACGTCGCCGTGCGCGTCGGCCCGCTCGACGGCCGCGACCCCGAGGAGATGTTCGGCTCGCTGAAGGGCAAGGCGCTGTTGGCGGCGTTCCGCGGCGCGCCCGCGGCCGACGTCGCCGCCGGCATCGACGCGCTGCTGCGGCTGCAGCAGCTGGTGCTCGACTTCCCGGCGATCGCCGAGGTCGAGGTCAATCCGTTCATCCTCGCCAGCCGCGGCAAGCAGAGCGCCGCCGTCGACGGCCGCCTGCGCGTGGAGGCCCGGTGACGTCGCCTTCGCTCCGCTTCTCGTTGGTGGTGCCGATCTACAACGAGGAGGAGAACGTGCAGAACCTGCTGGCCGAGGTCGCCGAGGTGCTGCTGCCGCACGGGCCGTTCGAGGCGCTGCTGGTCGACGACGGCAGCAAGGATCGCAGCCTCGAGCGCATGCGTGCGTGGAAGCGCGAACGTGCCGCCGACTGGCTGCGCATCGTGGTGCTGGAGAAGAACTGCGGCCAGAGCGCTGCGGTGATGGCCGGCATCGAGCAGGCGCGCGCACCGGTGGTGACGACGATGGACGGCGACATGCAGAACGACCCGCGCGACCTGCCGGCGATGGTCGCGCGCGTGCTCGTCGGCGAGTGCGACGCCGTGGTCGGTGTGCGCCGCAAGCGGCAGGACACGTGGACCCGCCGCATGTCGTCGAAGATCGGCAACGGCGTGCGCAACTGGCTGACCGGCGATCGCGTCACCGACGCCGCCTGCGGCATCAAGGCGATCAAGCGCGAGTACTGGCTGCGCGCGCCCAAGTTCGTCGGCATGCATCGCTTCATGGCGACGCTGGTGCGCTACGCCGGCGGCAAGGTCGTCGAGGTCGACGTCAACCACCGCCCGCGCGCCGCCGGCACCGCCAAGTACGGGATCGGCAACCGCATCTGGAAGGGGCTGCGCGACTGCTTCGCGATGCGCTGGCTGCGCACGCGCATCCTCATGCACAAGGTGAAGGAGGAGCTCTGATGCTCGCATGCATCGTCGAAGAGGTCGCCGCCGCGACGCCGTGGTACTGGCATGCGGTCGGCTACGGCGGGCAGATCGTGTTCGGCTCGCGTTTCTACGTGCAGTGGCTGGCGAGCGAGAAGCATCGGCGCAGCGTCGTGCCGGTGGTGTTCTGGTGGCTGAGCCTGGTCGGCGGGCTGCTGACGCTGGCCTACGCGATCTACAAGCTCGAGGGCCCGTTCATCATGGCGAACATCGGTGGGCCGCCGATCTACGCGCGCAACCTGTGGCTGATCCACAAGGCGCGTCGGCAGCCACCGGCCGCACCGCCGCCGGCCGGTTCCAGCGAAGCGCCGGCGCCGAGTGCGACCGCCGGCGGTTGAGCTGGCGGTGCCGCCGTCCGTCGGCCACCGATCGCGGCCAGTTCGATCGCGACCAGTGCGAGTCCTCGCGATGAGCGCGCTTGGCGGCCACGGCGAGCGCTCGTAGCCTGCGCTCCGTGCTCCTGCGCGCGCTCGTCCTGCTGTTCGTCGCGGCCTTCGCCTGCTTGCCGGCCTGGATGCTGCCGGAGCTGGACGGCACCGAGGGGCGGCGTGTGCAGATCGCGTTGGAGATGGTGCAGAGCGGCGACTGGATGGTGCCGTCGCTCGGGCACGAACCGACGTGGGCGAAGCCACCGTTGCACTACTGGCTGCTCGGCGGCGTGCTGCGTGTGCTCGGCGACCACCCGATGCTGTTGCGGCTGCCGTCGGTGCTGTCGGCGGCATTCGCGGCCTGGCTCGCCGGCGAACTGCTGCGCCGTTGGTTCGGCGCGCGCACCGGGTGGACCGGCGCTCTCGGCATCGCGTGTTCGCCGTTGGTGGTGATGACCTGGCCGACCGCCGAGATCGATCCGTTGTTCGCCAGCCTCGTCGCCGGGTCGCTGTGGACGCTGGCCACCGGAGTTGCCCACGATCGTCGGCTGCTGGTCCTGGTGTCCGGCGTGCTGGGCGGCCTGGCCATGCTGCAGAAAGGGCCGCCGTTGTTCCTGTTCGGCCTCGGCGCCTACCTCGTCTGGTGGCGGCATCGGCGGCTGCGCCATGCGCTGCTGCACTTCCTGCCGATGCTCGTGGTGCCGCTCTGCTACTTCGTGCCGCTGTGGCTTTGGCGCGTCGATCCGGAGGCGATGCTGGCCGTCGCCAACGAGGAGTCGGTCGGGCGGGTGCAGTTCTTCGAGTGGAAGCACGTGCGGGCGATCCCCGGGTTCTGGCTGCGCGCGTTCGCCGTGCTGCTGCCGTTCGGGGCGTGGTGTTTCTGGGAATGGCGCGGGGCGCGCGATGCCCGCATGGACCGGGGTGACCTGATGCTGCGCATGTGCAGCGGTGCTGCCGTCGTCGCGGTTGCGGTGCTGACGTTCTTTCCCGGGCGGGCCACGCGCTACATCCTGCCGAACGTACTGCTGTTCACGTTCGCGGTGGCGCCGGCGGTGGCCCATTTCGCCGCGACCGCGGGACCGCTGCCGGTGTTCGCGCGGCGCATGCGGCAGGCGACCGTCGGGCTGGCGTGCGCGGCGCTGTTGGCGCTGCCCTTCGTCGCGGTCGCCGAGGTCGGTGCGGGCGCGGTCGTCTTGGCCGCGCTGGCGGCGGTCGGTGCGCACACCGCGCGCACGCCGATGCGGCTCGTCGCCTTCTGCCTGTGGCTGCCGGTGGCGGCGGCGTGGACGGTCGGGCTCGAACGCAGCGTGGAGTTCGACGAGGGGCGTCGCGCGCGCATGGTTCCGGCGGCGGTGCTCGCACAGGAACTCGTGCGGCTCGGCCTGTCCCCCGCAGGCGACCTGCACCCGGGCGACCTGCAGACGGTCGGGCACTTCGATTCGCCGCTGCTGTTGGCGCTCGGCATGGTGCCGCCGGGCGACGAACTCGGGCGGCGGCCGGTTACGGCTCGGTGGGTGCTGCACGAGGTGGCCGGACTGCCGCCGGAGCCGCAGCGACGGCTCGATGCCGATTTCGTCGAGCGCTTGCGCCTGTGCCTGCCGTTCAAGACGTTCGTGGTCAGCGAGAGGCGCGCGGGCCGGTGACCACCGCCCTCCTGGTCCGGTTGTCGGCGATGGGGGACGTCGTGCAGACGCTCGGCGCGGTCGCCGCACTGCATCGCGCGCGTCCGGACTGGCGGCTCGTGTTCGTCACGCAGACCACGTTCGCGCCGCTGCTGGAGGGCCTTGCTGGAATCGCGCATGTGGTCACGTTCGCCCGGCGCGGCGGGCTGCGCGGCTTCTTCGCGCTGCGTCGGCAGCTCCGGGCGATGCGTGCGGATCTCGCGCTCGACCTGCAGGGCAACTGGAAGAGTGCGCTGGTCGCGCGCTGCTCGGGAGCACGCGACGTCGTCGGCATCGCCGCCGCGTGGCGTCAGGAGCCGGCGAGTCGCGTGCTGCTGCGGCGTCTCGTGGACGGGGGCGGCGCGCCTCATCCCGCGCGCCTGGCCTACGAAGTGGTCCGCGACGTCGCGCCGGAGGCGCGGTTCGAACTGCCGCGGCTGGTCGCCACCGACGCGGAACGGCGACGCGAGATCGCGGCATTGGCAGCGATCGGGATCGATGCGACGCAGCCGTTCGCCGTGATCGTCGGCACCGACCCGCGCGACCCCCGGGCGTTGCGGCCGGCACGCGTGCCGGAGCTCGTTGCGGCGATGCGGGTGCCGTGTGTTTGGTTGCTGGGGCCAGCCGAAGCCGCGCTCGCACCCCCGGCGGGCCTGCCGACGCTGCGGCATGGGCCGGGTGCGGTGCGGCGGCTGATCGCGCTCGGTGCTGTGGTCGGGGCGGTGGGGGGCGAGGTGGTCGGCCCAGACCAGGGGGCCAGCCACGTGCTGGCCGCTGCCGGGGCCAGCTGCCGTGTGCTGTTCGGGGCCCAGGACCCGCTGCGTACGGCGCCGCCGTCGGCGGTGGCGCTGGTGCATCCGCAGGGGCCGACCTGCCGGCCGTGCCGGGCCTCGCTGTGTCGGCACCCGGATGGACCGGTGTGCATGGAGTTCGGGTTGGCGGACGCGCTGCCCGTCGCGCTCGGGCTCCCCGACCCTGTGGGAGCTCGGCCGCATTGACCGCTGGTCCGGCCCGATCGGGTCATGCCACTCCACGGCCCCGAGCTGCGGTCTTCGGCACGACCTGCGGCAAGGAGCCGTTCCACGTGCCGCCGCCTCCCGGCCTTGAGTCGGCGCGATGTTCCTGCTTCGCTGCGCGGATGCCTTTGCCGCAGCCAGCGCCGCAGGATGCCTCGGTGCTCGAGACCTTCCCGAACCCGTACCCCGACCGCGACTACGAGATCGCGTTCGAGTGCCCGGAGTTCACGTGCGTCTGTCCGAAGACCGGGCAGCCCGACTTCGCCACGCTGCGCATCACCTACGTGCCGGACCAGCTGTGCGTCGAGCTGAAGAGCCTGAAGCTCTACCTGTGGAGCTTCCGCAACGTCGGGGCCTTCCACGAGAAGGTCACCAACGACATCGGCGGCGCACTGCACCGCCTGCTGCGCCCGCGCCGATTCGAGATCGTCGGCGACTTCCAGGTGCGCGGCGGCATCACCACGCGCGTCACCGTTCGCTTCGGGGCCTGACCCGCGCCCACTGGGCGGCCAGGCCAGAGGACGATGTCTGCGCGGTGGCTTCTCCGGTTCGTTCCGGGCGCAGAATGCACCCTCGGCACGGCTTGGAGGCCTGCCGACCACAGGCTAGAAGGATCTTGTGGCAACCCGCTGGTGGCGAGGCTCGTTGTGGCTCCTTGGCTTTGGCTGCCTCTGCCTGAACGTCTGCGACGACCCTCCGCTCGAGTCCGGCGCGTGTTTGCGTGACGTGACCAAGACCGGGGCAACGGTTGCAGTCGTCAGGGCCGTGGCATGCCGAGCCGAGGTCGTGGTCGAGGCCGCCGACGGCTCCGAGGTGGTCCGGGTGGCGCAGCGGGATCTGCGCCGGCGCCATGCTCTGCACATCGATGGCCTCGAGGCGGGCACCGAGTATCGCTACCGGTTGCTGGTCGACGGCAAAGAGCTGGACCGGGGCCGCATTCGCACCGCGCCGGCGGATGACCGGGTGCCGATCCGCTTCGCGTTCTGCGGTGACTCCGGCGACCAGCCGTGGTGGGTTTGGCTGCAGCGCACTCCGCTGTGGCACCTGCCGGCTCGATGGGGCGTCTTCGCGGACAGTGCGGCGGTGACTGCCGTGGGGGCGGCGATGGCTGCCTACGACCCGGACTTCGCCCTGCACCTCGGCGACATCGTCTATCCGAAGGGACTGCACGCGCATTACCGGACGGGCTTCTTTCGGCCGTTCGCGGGCCTTCTGCGCAACGCGCCGGTCTACGCGGCTCTGGGCAACCACGACGTGATGGACGATGGGGGCCTGCAGGCCCTGGCCAACGTGGGCGGCCCCGCGGGCGCGCTGACAGGCGACGCGCGCTGCTACAGCATGGTCCGCGGCCCGCTCCGCGTGATCGTGTTGGACGGCAACTCGTTCGGGTTGGCGGACGCGCACCTCGAGCAGCATCCGGCGTTCCGCTACCTGCAGGACGAACTGCAGCGGGCCACCGAGCCGTGGATCGTGGTGACGACGCACTTCCCGATCCGCAGCGCCTCGCGCGCCGGCAACCGCGGGGACCTGATGAAGCATCTGCAGCCCCTGCTGCAGCGCGAGGCGGTCAGCCTCTACCTGAGCGGGCACGACCACTGCTACCAGCGCTTCGGGCGCCCGGAGAACGGCGAGGTGCCGCTGGTGGTCAGCGGCGGCGGCGGCAAGGACCTCTACTCCGTGCGTCCGGATCGGCAGGCGGTCGTGGCCACCTCGGCCCACCACTGGTGCCAGGCCGAGTGCGAGGGGGCGGCGCTGAAGGTGCGATCGCACGGGATCGATGGCCGGATTCTCGACGAGTTCGTCGTGGCGGCGCCCCGTGGAGAGACTCTGGAAAGCCTGCGCCGTGAACGCCCGGGTAGGGTCGCGAGAATCGACGCGCTGCAGCCGCGGTGAATCCTCCGGGGCCCGCTGGCGGTCGTCTCTAAAGTGCTTCCCCAAAGCATCTTATGCTGAGGCAGAAAAATCTTTGAGCACTTGCTTGCGAGCGCTCTGCGAGCTCGCTACCTTCTCCCGCCCCTCGCACGAGACCGAACGCGCAAGCGTCGGAGTCGGAGCGAGTGATCTT
>CANGSN010000180.1 GCA_947455805.1 Planctomycetota bacterium | reverse complement strand
TCATGCGCGCCTTGTCGCGGAAGTTGCGCGCGGTGGCGCTGTCCATGCCGCGGATGCGGAGGCGTTCGCGGACCACGGCCAGGGGCTCCTGCAGCGGCTCGAGGATGCCGAGCAGGCGCTCGGCCGGGCCGAAGCGATCGGCCAGCGCCTTGACGCCGCGGGCCAGGTCGTCGGCCTGCATCGCGTCGGCAACCTGCTCGAAGCCGCACAGGCAGTCGAGGAAGTCGGCCGGGAAGCGGCCCTTCGGATCCTGCGAGACCACACTCAGCTGCACCCCCGGCAACGACGCGGCGGCGCGGGCGAAGCGCTGCGTGTTCTCCGCGGCGAACGGGATGGCGAAGACGACGTGCACCATGCGACGGCGCAGGCTAGCGGTGCTCCGCGTGCGCTGCCATGGTGCGAACGGCTTCGTCGCCGGGCCTCGGCCCGCGGTGGCCACGGCTCCCGGCGGGAACGCGGGCCCGGCGCCGCGACGGGCTCACTGGGGGAACGTCGTGCTCAGCACACCATTGCTCAGCAGGAAGCCGCCGCTCTCACCGTTCAGCAGCGGGAACGCCGGATCGAACAGCGCGACCCCCTGCGCCGACAGCTTGCTGCCGGCGAAGAAGACCGTGTTCGCGAACGGCAGCGCCCAGGTGATCGTCGACGACGCGCTGACGGCACCGCCGAGGTCGACGTCGAGCGAACCGAGGTAGGCGCGGCAGCCCGGCACCGTCGTCAGCAGGCCCGCGAGGTCGAGGCCGCCCGGCAGCTGGTTCAGGCTCAGGAACATCGTCGCGATGTGGATGCCGGAGCCCGGCACGAACTCGGGCACGTTGGTCAGCGAGTAGGTCACCAGCGTGCTCGGGTTGATGACGGGCGCCGGCGACGCCGACAGCTGCACCGGGACCAGGGTCACATCGGGTTGCAGCACCGTAGCGGCGACCGCCGACAGCGTCTGCGACACCGGCGTCGGGCCGGCGCCGGCCAGCGTGCAGCCGACCAGCAGGTCGCTCGTCGAGTTGCTGGGGGACATCGACACCCACAGCATGGTGACGGCGCCGGTGGTCGTGTCGATCTGCCACTGGAACGTGCTCGGCGCCAGCGTCGGCGTGCCGCCGCTGAACTCCACGCCCTCGAAGGTGACGTAGAGCGTGTTGCCGATCTCCTCCCACTTCACCTTGCCGCTGCTGGCCTCGGCCGGGTTGTGGTTCGCCCACGTGTAGAACGCGAGCCCGGTCGCCGACGCCGTCGACGTCAGCGACGGCAGGCCCGACGTCGTCTGGTTGCCGGTCGCGGCAGCGGTCAGCACGCCGTTCGACGAGACGGTCCACGAGGCGGCGGTGCCACCGGGCACCGGGATCGCGACCGACGGCGTGATCGTCGTCGTGGTCGAGTCGGCGTTGGCGATGATCACCGCACTCGGCGTCGGCGTGACGTAGAGCGACGCCGCGACGCCGGTCGCCCACGAGGCGACGTAGCCGTTGGCGGTCGGTGCGAAGGTCATCGCGTTGCCATCCAACGCGGCCTTGGCCGAGGCGATGTCCGGGAACAACTGCATCCGGTTCGAGCGATCGAGCACGCCCGAGTGGCAGCCGGCACCGTAGTTCTTGTGGCAGGCCTTCACGTGCGTGAACGGGTTCACCTGGTAGCACGAGCCGGCGAACACCACGGACGTCGTCAGGGCGACGGTGTCGTAGACGTTGGCGCCGTTGCTGTTGGTCCACAGCAGGTTGCCGTTCGCGAGCTCGTAGATGCCACGCGGATTGCCGCTGGCGGGCAGCGTGGTCAGGATCGCGCCCGTGTTCGCGTCGAGCTTGACCAGCGTGTTGCTGGTGAAGGTCGAGCACCAGACGTTGCCGTCCGAGGCCTGCGAGATCGTGTGCGCGAGGTTGACCGCGGTCGAGTCGTGGAAGAGACCGACCGAGATGCCGTTGGTCGTGTAGCGGTGCACGTCGTTGCCGGCGGCGAACGACGCGACCAGCAGGTCACCCTGCCATGCCATCACCGAGAACGGCGACGGCGAGTTCGACAGCGCGAGGGTGTTGACGTAGTTGCCAGCCGGGTCGAACACGACCAGCGAGTCGGCGGTGGCGCCGTTGTTGGTCCCGTCGTTGGTCACGTAGACGAGGCCGTTGACGAAGGCCATGCCGCGGATGTTGTCCAGGCCACCGCCCGCCAACGTCGGGCCCATGGTGCCGAGCACGTTGCCGCAGGCGTCGTAGCGGACGATGCGATCGCCGGTCTGCTCGCTGACCCACAGGTCACCGAGCACGTCGATCGCCGACACCTGCACGGTGGCCGGAACCGGGAAGTAGTTGGTGTCGACGACGCTGCCGTCGACGGGGCTGAAGGCGATCAACCGATCGGAGGTCGCGTCGTAGGTGACGAGGACCTGCTGGGCGGAGAGAGCGCTGGCGAACGCGGCAGCGACGACGAACGCGAGGGACGGGATCCGGCGAGTCATGATGCGAGACCTGGCTGGATGGACAGGCGCAGGCACCGGCCGGGGCCCACGCACCCGATCCCGGCACCCGCGAGGAACGCGTCAAGCTAGGTGGGTTTCGCGATCTGGCCAGGGCCGACGCCCGGGTCTTCTTGTCCCATTCCTTTCGCGGCCGAGCCGGCGACCGCACACCTTCCCTCTCGCACCGGCCCGTCCGGTCTGCCAACATCCTTGGACCATGCGTCCGCTGCGCCTCGCTCTCGCTGCGTCCGAAGTCGCTCCGTTCGCCAAGACCGGCGGCCTCGCCGACGTGCTGCTCGGACTCGGCCGCTGGCTCGGCAAGAAGGCGCCGGAAGGCCCCGGCCACGACGTGCGCCTGTTCCTGCCGCTCTACCAGCGCATCAAGAAGAGCAAGCTCGCCACCAAGCCCCTGCCGGGCGCGCAGAACATCGACGTGCGCTTCCCGAGCCGCACGATCCGCTTCTCGATCGTCACCGCCCCGCTGCCGCAGAGCGACGTGCCGGTCTACTTCGTCGACTGCAACGAGCTCTACGACCGCGACGGCATCTACACCGAGGACGGCGACGAGGCGCTGCGCTTCGGCTTCCTGTCGCGCGCGGTGCTCGAGACCTGCCAGCGGCTGCAGTGGGCGCCGGACGTCATCCACTGCAACGACTGGCACACCGGCCTGCTGCCGCTCTACCTGCGCACGACCTACGCCTGGGACAAGCTGTTCGCCGGCACCAAGACGCTGCTGTCGATCCACAACATCGGCTACCAGGGATTCTTCAAGGAGACGACGCTCGACACGCTCGGCCTCGGCGACCAGCGCGCGCACGTGCACCACGGCGACCTGCGCGACGGCAACCTGTCGTTCCTGAAGACCGGCGTGCTGCACGCGACCAAGCTCTCCACGGTGTCGCGCACCTACGCGCGCGAGATCCAGACCGACGAGTTCGGCATGGGCATGCAGGAGCTGCTGCGTTCGCGCAGCCACGACCTGGTCGGCATCGTCAACGGCGTCGACTACGGCGAGTGGAACCCGCAGAACGATCCGCGCATCCCCCACCACTTCTCGGCCCAGGACCTGTCCGGCAAGGCGAAGATGAAGGCGGCGATGCTGCAGCGCTTCCAGCTGCCGCACGACCCGCGCGCGCCGGTGTTCGGCGTCGTCTCGCGGCTGACCGCGCAGAAGGGCTTCGAGCTGTTCGCCGACTCGATCCCGATCTTCCTCCAACGCGAGGACATGCGCCTGATCGTGCTCGGCAGCGGCGAGGACAAGCACGAGCAATACTTCCAGTGGCTGCGCGACACCTGGCCGAACAAGGTCGCGGTCTACCGCGGCTTCCAGGAGGACCTGGCGCACTGGATCGAGGCCGGCAGCGACGTGTTCCTGATGCCGAGCCGCTTCGAGCCGTGCGGGCTGAACCAGATGTACAGCCTGCGCTACGGCACGCCGCCGATCGTGCGCCGCACCGGCGGGCTCGCCGACACGGTCGAAGCCTGGGACCCGAACACGCGCACCGGCACCGGCTTCCTGTTCGACGACTACAGCAGCCACGCGCTCGCCGGCACCATCGACTGGGCGCTGCGCAACTGGCGCGACCAGCGCGGCTGGCAGCAGCTGGTCAAGAACGGCATGCAGCGCGACTTCTCGTGGGACAAGCAGGGTCCGGAATACGTGGCGCTGTACCGCTCGTTGCTCGGCTGAGTCGGCTCCCCACGAGGGCGACCCGCCTCGGCGATTGCCCGGACGGCGCCACGCGAGAGCCATCCGCCGCGAGTGCTAGACCGTCGGCCCGGCGGCGTCGCCTGCTCGGCAGCCACGGGGCCCACCCCGGGCCCTTCGGCGCAGCCAGGAAGTGCGGCGAACCCTTCGACCGCGGCGAGTTCCCCGGCATCATGCGGCGATGCACGTCGTCCTCGTCGAACCGGCCTTCCCGAAGAACCAGCGCGAGTTCCTGCGCGGCCTGCTGAGCACCGGCGCCCGCGTCTCCGCGATCAGTGAACGTCCCGCCGAAGCGCTGCCGAGCGAGCTGCGCGAAGGCCTGTTCCAGTTCGAGCGCGTGCGCTCGGTCGTCGACGAGCACGCGATGGCCGAGGCGGTGAAGCGCCTGTCGATGCGCGCCCGCGTCGACCGCCTCGAGGCCACCGTCGAAGCCCACGTCATGGCCGCCGCCAACGTGCGCGAGCAGCTGAAGATCTACGGCACCACGTCGCGCACCGCGTGGCTGTGCCGCGACAAGCCGGCGATGAAGGACGCGGTGCGCAAGGCCGGCCTGCCGTGCGCCGCCTCGGCGCGCGTGACGTCGCTCGCCGACGCCGAAGCGTTCGCCAAGACCACCGGCTACCCGCTCATCTTGAAGCCGCTCGATGGTGCTGGCGCCTCGGGCACGACCAAGGTCACCAACGACGATGAGCTGCGTGCGGCCTGCGAGACGCTGCGCGTGCCGAGCGGGCGCACGGTGGCGATCGAGGAGTTCCTCGAAGGCCACGAAGGCTTCTACGACACGCTGTCGGTGTGCGGGAAGCCGGTGCTCGACTTCGCCTGCCACTACTACCCGAACGTGCTCGAGGCGATGCGCACGCGCTGGATCTCGCCGCAGATCGTCTGCAGCAACCGCATCGAGACCGACAGCTACCAGGAACTGCGCCAGCTCGGCCAGAAGGTCATCGAAGCGCTCGGCATCTGGACCTCGCCGACGCACATGGAGTGGTTCGCTGGCCAGAAGGGCCTGAAGTTCTCCGAGATCGGCTGCCGCCCGCCGGGTGTGGGCGTCTGGGACCTCTACAGCGCCGCCAACGACATCGACCTCTACGCCGCCTGGGCGCACGCGATCGTGCACGAGAAGGTGCCGTTCAAGACGTCGCGCAAGTACTCGGCCGGCATGATCGCGCTGCGCCCCGACCGCGACGGCGTGATCGCGCACTACGAAGGCTTCGACCAGATCCAGAAGCGCTTCGGCGAGTGGATCCTCGACAGCCACCTGCCGACGCCCGGAACGCCAACGCAGGGTGTGGAAGGCGGTTACATGGCGAACGCCTACGTGCGCATGCGCCACCCGGACTACGACACGCTGCGCTCGATGCTGACCACCGTCGGCGAGACGGTGAAGGTCCGGGCCCGCTGAGAAACTGATCCCTTGGTTGTTGGTGCTGCGGTCGTTCCCGGAAGTTCCGCGACCCTGATGCGGCCGAACGTCACCCGCTGATCGCCATCGGCACACCGTCCGCCGGCGTCTTCACGACCGGCGCGGCGATGAAGCGAGTCGCGTCGGGGCTCTGCGGATGGATGCTGCGCGGGCCCCAGTCCTGCCGCCAGCCGAGGGTCTCGGCGACCGTCAGGTTGCGCTCGAGCAGCCCGAGGCGCACGCCGGGGCTGTGCACCTCCTTGTCGCGGTTGAAGCGCTTGCGCAGGTAGTTGCGGTAGACGAGGAACAGGTTCATGTGGCCGCGCAGGCACTCGCCCTTCTTCGTGACCAGCCACGACTGCCGCCGCAGACGACCGAGGTTGTCGCGGGTCATCGCCAGCGTCGTGTTGATCGGGAACAGTGGATTGAAGGTCGTGCGCGGCAGCCGGCTCGACGTCGTCAGGTGCACGACGCGCTTGCCGAACACCTCCTTGCCGATCGTCGCGTAGCTGCCCTTCTGGTCGGTCTCCAACACCAGCTCGCCACCCTCCAGCCGTTCGTCGAGCGCCTTCATCACCTCGGTCACGCACTTGCGGCTCTCGTCGGCCCGCGGCCCGTTGGCGAGTTCCTCGCGGTCCTGCCAGGCGCGGCGCTTCGAGCCCTTCGCTGCGAGGCGGCGCGACGTGCCGACCGCGGTGGCAACCACGAACCAGTGCTCGCGCTCGATCAACACCGGCATCGTCAGCGTGCGGATCGATGCGTGTTCGTAGGTCTCTTCCTCGTCGAGCTGGTAGGTGCGGCCCGCAGGCAGGCGCGGGCTCAGGTTCGCATGCAGGAAGCCGGCGTGGCGCTCGAGCTTGCGCGCCTTGCGTTGGATCGCCGACACGCCCATGCCCTGGTTGCGCGCCGACTGCCGGTAGCCGATGCCGCTGGTCAACGCCTCGAACAGCTTCGGGTTGACCTCGGGCCGCCGGTCGCCGCAGTCGAGCCGGAACGTCGACTCCGAGAACGTGTGCAGACACGCCTTGCAGCGG
>CANGSN010000179.1 GCA_947455805.1 Planctomycetota bacterium | reverse complement strand
TCGACGCCAACCTCTTGCGAAGGTCGGCGCCGCGCGCGGCCGGGACCACTCGTCCCATGCCTTCTAGTAGACGAGGACGGGCTCAGAACTTTCCCGCGCGCGATCGATTTTTCGGCGGAGGCGCCGCGGCGTCGGCGGCCTTCGCCGCCTGGTTGCGTCGGTCTTGCACCAGACGCAAATTGCTGAAACAAGTCAGCGGCTGCGACGTTCCGCTTGGTTGGCCCAATCAGACAGCAGATCCGCCTGCGTGATCCGCTCGGCCTCGGCCTCGAAGCGTAGCAGCACTCGATGCCCGAGTGCGGGTAACAGGCATGCGTCGATGTCCTCGCGCACGACCGCGGGGCGGCCAGCAAGCAGGGCGCGAGCCTTGGCGCCGAGCACGATCGCCTGGCCAGCGCGGGCGCTTGCACCGTAGCGAACGAATCGGCTCGTGCGGTCCGAGGTCCGCGACTTGTCCGGGTGGGTGGCAAGCACCAGTTCGGCGACGAAGCGCAGCAGGTGCGTGCCGCAGAGCACGTCGCGCACCAGCGACTGGAGCTCCCGCAACTCCTCCCGCGTCAGCGCCTCGCCTTCCAGTGTGTTCGGTCGCGTCGTGGTCGAAGCCAGGATCTGCACCATGGCCTCGGCCGTCGGGGTCTGCACGGACAGTCGGAACAGGAAGCGGTCCAGCTGCGCCTCAGGCAGCGGGAACGTGCCTTCCAGTTCGATCGGGTTCTGCGTCGCGACGACATGGAACGGTGTCGGCAGGGCGTGGGTCGTGCCTGCGACCGTGACCGATTGTTCCTGCATCGCTTCGAGCAGGGCGGACTGTGTCTTCGGTGTCGCTCGGTTGATCTCGTCGGCGAGCACCAAGCCGGCGAACAGCGGGCCCGCTTGGAAGCGGAACGAGCGGCGGCCGTCGGTGTCGTCCAGCACCTGCGTGCCGGTGACGTCGCTCGGCATCAGGTCCGGCGTGAACTGGATGCGGGCGAATGGCAGGCCCAGCCCCTGGGCGAGCGTGCGAACCAGCAGCGTCTTGCCGAGTCCTGGCAGGCCCTCCAGCAACACGTGCCCGCCGGCGAGCAGAGCCGTGATCAGGTCGTCGATCAGTTCGTCCTGACCGATCACCACGCGCCGCAGTTGGGCCCGCAGCCCGGCGACGCGCCCCAGGAGCGCCTTGGAGCGCTGCTCGACCGAGCTCATCGGCAGCCCCCCTGCCGCAGGGCCGCATGGTCGCAGTAGCGCTCGCCGGAGTCGGGAAGGACCGCCACGATCGTGCTCCGGCTCCATCGCGGGTCCGTGGCCAGAATCGTCGCCGCATGGGCGACCGCACCGCTGGCGGGGCCCAACAGCAGCGACTCGCGCGCCGCCAGTTCCCGCACGCCACGGGCAGCGTCGACGTCGCTGACGTCGACGATCCCGGTGAGGTCTCCTGGCACCAGGATGTCCGGGATGAAGCCGGCGCCGATGCCGGGGATGTCGTGCGGCCCAGCCTTGCCGCCGGTCAGCACCGGGCTGCCTGCGGGCTGCACACCGAAGACCGCCACGCCGAGCTCGCGGAAGAACGACGCACAACCGGCCGCGGTGCCGCCGGTGCCGACGGGCACCACCACGAGCTGCACCGTGCCGTCGGTGTCCTCCCAGATCTCGCGGGCCGTGGTTTCGGCGTGGATGCGTGAGTTGGCGCGGTTGGTGAACGCCTGCAGGCAGACCGCGCCCGGCGTCTGCTTGGCGATCACCTCGGTTCGCGCCATGGCGCCGCGCATGCCCTCGGCCACCGGGGTCGTGACCAGCTCGGCACCGAGGGCCTGCAGCATGGCCCGGCGCGGCTCGGCGACGTTCTCCGGCATCGTCAGCACGACCCGGTAGCCGAGCCGGCGCCCCATCGTCGCCACCGCCAGGCCGAGGTCGCCGCTGCTGCACTCGACCACGGTGCCGCCGGGCTTCAGGAAACCGCTGCGCTCGGCATGCCGGATCATCGCCAACGCCGCCCGGTCCTTGTTGCTGCCCGTCGGGTTCCACGCCTCGAGCTTGCCGAGCAGGCGTGCCCCCGGCGGGGCCATGGCCGCGAGTTGCACCAGGGGCGTGCGCCCCACCAGCCAGGTGATGTCAGCCGCGATCCGTGCCATGCGGCAAGCGTAGCTTGGTGGTCAGGGCTGGCCACATCATGATGTCGCCATGCGCGCCCCGTCTGCGTCCCTGCTGCTGTTGCTGCTGCTCGCCGCGCCGGCTGGCGGTTGTGCCGGCGTCACGCCGCGGATCGATCGAGCGACGGCTGCGGACGTGCCGTCGGTCCAGCTGTCGCCGGCCGAGCAGGCGAGCGTGCGGACGCACGTCGAGCGCGCCATGGCAGCGGTCATCCGCCGGCAGTTCGACGAAGCGGGCGAAGCCGCCGAAGTGGCCTTGGCGATCGATCCGCGGGCGGCCCGCGCGCGCGCCGTGCGCGCGCTGGTGATCGCCCAGCGGGGGGCCGTCGAGGATCCGCCGAACCTCCAGGCCGAACGCCAAGCCGAGTGCGAGCTGGTGATCGCCGGCGAGATCGCGCCGAACGACGCCTTTGTCGGCTGGGTGCACGCCTTGTTCCTCGCCGAGGCCGGGCACGTCAGCGCGGCCGCCGAGGTCGCCGAGGCGACGCTGCGCCGCGCCGGGAACGCGCCGCCGAGCGAGCGTTCGGCCCTGCTCGGTATCGCCGGTCGCTACCGCTACGAGCTCGGCGAAGAGCGCCTCGCGCTGCCGCTGCTGCAGGACTACGTGTCGCTGCGCCCGGACGACGTCGCGGCGCGCTTCCGCCTCGGCTACACGTTGCTGCGCCTCTCGTCGCACCTGCGCGACGAGAGTGTGCCGGTCCTGCTCGACGCACGCTGGCAGAGCGAAGGCGCCGTCGCCGCGTTCACGCGCTGTGCCGAGCAATCGCCCGGCGACGACGACGTGCACATGGCCATCGCCACGGCTCGCCTGCGCGCCGCCGAAGTGCAGCAGGTGCTCGGCCGGGTTGCGCGCGACGAGGCCGATCGCGCCACGGCCAGGGCTGCCGCCGACGCCCATCGCCAGCAGGCTGCTGCCGTGCTGCGCGCGGTGGCCGAGCGCTTTCCGGCCAACGCCGAGCCCGTCTTCCGGCTCGCGGTGCTGGACCAGCAGCGCAACGACCTCGCGGCGGCCAAGGCTGGCTACGAACAGGCGCTCGCGATCGATGCGCGCCATCTCGGCAGCCTGCTGAACCTGGCGAGGCTCTGCGCCGACGCCGGCGAGCCCGAACGGGCGGCGACCCTGCTGCGCGAAGCGCTGGCGAGCGAGTCGGAGACGGCCCGCCTCACCGACGACGAGAAGAAACGCATCCAGGAGTTCCTTCGCCAACCCTGAAGCGCCGGCGCCGACAGGTTCAGAACGTCACGCCGCCGCCGATGGTGAAGAACGTGCCGTAGGCTTCGGTCTCGCCCGGATGGCCGAACACGATGCCGCCGAAGCTCGCCTGCAGCGCCAGCCGATCCGTGAGCTGGAACTCGGGGCCGATGCGCAGTTGCCCCATCAGCTGCGTGTCCGAGGTGCCGCCGCCGGCGTCGTAGAAACCGCCGCCGAGGCTCGCGCCGGCGCGTAGGAACAGCCAGCGCGGCCAGTCGCGGTCGAGGCGCGCGCGCACGTCGCTGTCGAAGCCGAAGACGACGGCGTCGAACCCGTCGTCACCGCTGTAGACCTGCGCCATCACGCCGACGCTCTGCGTGCGGTTGCCGATGCCCATGCGTGCACCGAAGCCGCGGGCCTCGTCGCGCTCGGGCTTCGGTGCGCCGCCGTCGGTGTCGCGTTGGATCCACGCACCGGGGATCGCGTTCGCTTCGACCAGCAGGCGCTCACCCCACTCGCCGCGCGGCTCCGAGCCGATCTGCGGCGGCAACGGCGCCGGCACGCTGGTGGCGCACGCGACCAGCAGCGTCGGCAGGGCGAGGGCGGTTTGGCGTGCCTTCATCGTCGAACTCGTCCGACCGGGCGGCGCCGTCGCGCCGCGTCGCTGCGGCCAGAGAATGGGAGAGAATCCTCTCGAAGCCTCTGCGCGGCTGCGAAGACAGCCGCCGAACATGCTCCTGAGAGGCCGCATCATGATTTCTTCTCGGCCTCTCAGCGGTGCACGAAGGCCGCCTTCACCTTCGGACCGTTCTTCAGGAAGTTGTCGACGCCGATGCGCATGTCCTGCGTGCCGCAGACCTCGCCGAAGCACTTGGCTTCGAACGGCACCGCGTCCTTCAGCGGCAGCTTCGCGGCGCCGAGGATCGCCTTGCACAGGATCTCGTCGACCTTCTTGCTGAGGTGGCCGATGTCGACCGCCGGCAGGCTCGCCGGCACGTTGCTCATCGGGCCCTCGGCCATGCGCGAACGCGGTGCCTTGCCGCTCGCCATGTCCTGGCACAGCTGCACGGCGCGCGCGACCAGGTCACCCTCGACCTCTTCGCGGATCAGGCCGTAGGCCTTCGCCTTCTCGCTGCCGATCGGCCGGCACGTGCGCAGCATCTCCGCCGCCTTCTCGATGCCGACGAGGCGCGGCAGGCGCACGGTGCCGCCGGCACCCGGGATGATGCCGAGGTTGGCCTCCGGCTGGCCGGCGAGCACCTTCAGGCCCTTGGTCGCGATGCGCGCTTCGCACGCCATCGCCGTCTCGATGCCGCCGCCGAAGGCGAGGCCGTTGAGCGCCGCGACCGTCGGCTTCTGCACTGCCTGCACTGCGTCGACGCAGACCTGCGACGTGCGCGACGTCTGCTCGCCCATCGCCACGCTGTCGATCTTGGCCAGGAAGTTGACGTCGGCGCCGCTGACGAACGCCTTCTTGCCGAAGCCGGTCAGCACGATGCCCTTCACGTTCGGGTCGCGATCGCACTGCTCGAAGCGCGTCCTGATCTCGGCGAACACGCCCTGGTCGAGCGCGTTCAGCACCTTCGGGCGGCGGATCGTCAGCACCGCGATGCCGTCACGATCCTCGCGCAGCACCACCGGCACCTCGAACGGCTTGTTGTCCTTGCCCAGCGCCTCGATGCACTTCGGCACCGGGAAGCCCTTGTGCTTCTTCGCGTAGGCCGTCACCAGCTCGAGCGCCTTCTTGGTGCCGAGCTCGTTCATGTAGGTGAACGCCGGCTTCATGTCGAGCGCGAGCTCGAGGCCCATGTTGAAGTCCGCGATCGACACGAGGCCCGCATCGACGATCTCGCCGCAGATGCCGAAGTAGGCGCCGAGCAGCTGGTCGCGGATCTGCGCCGCGAGCGCGTCCGGCACGTCGACGGTCTCGCCGCGCGCCGGCACGTCCCAGTTCTCCTTCTTCGCCACCTTGTCCTTCAGCGACTGCGGCGTGCGGTACCACGCGTTGATCTTCGTGGTGTAGTTGTCGAGGCCGACCGCGGTGATCGGGTTGCCACCGGTCAGGTTCATCGCGGTGAACGAGCCGATGCCCATCTTGAACGTCTTCTTGCAGACGACGTCGATCTGCTTGGTGGTGCCGACGCCTTCCTCGGCGAGCAGCGCGCACGCGAAGAACAGCCCTTCGAACACCGGGTCCAGCGCGTAGCCGTAGCGCGACTTCACCGGGATCGGCACCTTGCCGATCGCCTCGTAGAACGACAGCAGCCACTGCCGCGTCGCCGGCGAGGTGTCCACGCCCGACACGACCTCGACCATCAGGTTGCGCTCGGCGGGGAAGAAGTAGTGCACGACGCCGCTGCGGTCCTTCTTCTTCGTGTTGGCGAAGATCACCTCGGGCTCGAGGTGGCTGCTGTTGCTGCACAGGATCGCGTCCGGCGACACCAGCGCCTCGACCTGCGCGAAGATCTTGCCCTTGAGTTCCTTGTTCTCCGTCGCCGCCTCGACGACCAGCTCGGCGCCGGCGAGCTTCTGGTAGTCGTTGGTCCACGTGACCGCCGCCAGCATCTGCGCCTGCTGCTCGGCGGTGAACGCGCCGCTCTCGACGCCCTTGCCGACCTTCTTCTCGAGCTTCGCCTTGCCGTTGGCCAGTGCCTGGTCGCTGACGTCGACGACGATCGTCTGCACGCCGAACGGGCTCAGCACCTTGGTGAAATAGAGGGCGATGTCCGGGCCGATCTGGCCCGAACCGATGACGGCGACCTTGGTGAGGTTGCGACCTGCGTGCGTGAAGCTCATGGGTTCCTCGAATCGGGGGGCGAGCAAGGTAGCGGCAGCCTGCAGGCGGTTGAAGGCTGCGGGCGAGGTAGACGCGCCGGCTAACGCGTGCCGGCCACGGTTGTGTTGCCGCCGAACGTGAACACCTGGCCGACGGTCAGCGACACCTGCCAGCCGTCGCTCTCGCCCACCACGTCGTCGAGCGGCTTGGCGAAGTCGATGCGGAGCACGCCGTCGCCGAGCAGCGGCCGGCTGCCGATGCGAAGGCCGGCGCCGACGGATCGATACGTCGGACCGAGGTCGCCGTCGGTGCCGGTGCGGCCGAAGTCGGCGAAGGCGACGAGGCCCAGGCGCAGGGTCGCGACCTCGAGGCCGGTGTCGAACCGGTTCTCCACGACCGCGCGCAGCCGCCGCGTGCCGGCGAACTGGCGCGCGCCGTAGCCGCGCAGCCCGTTGTCCTCGCCCAGCGTCAGCTCGACGGTCAGGTCCTGCGTCTCCTCGACGGCGTCGAAGTCGACGAACGTGGCCAGCGTGTTCCATT